>JANXLV010000195.1 GCA_025355005.1 Myxococcales bacterium
GCCGCGCGCAACGCTCCGGCGTCTCGCTTTGTCCCCACGCTTCCCGTCGCAGCAGGCGATCAGGCAGACCGCGAGATTGCGCCGGGCGACTCACGACGGAGAGCGGGACGCAGGCGGTGGAATAGCGTGGGAGACAACACGCGGTCTGCTGGTGGGGGTCGACGGGGAAGCGGTGGAGGGTGAGGTCGACGGGGTGCCGGAGTCGTCACGTGAGGCGCGCGGTCACGAGCAACTGTGCGGCTCTGCGGCTTCAGGTCAGTCTCCGCCGGCGGGTCCGCAGTGGAAGAAGAAGGCGGCGCCGCTGGCTCATGTGGCGACAACGGCGACGGTGCTCGCGGGTGCGCTGTGCGCGTCGAAGGACGGCTACACATTACATGCGGCGACGTGCGCAGGAGCGGAGGATGAGGGTGGGCGCGAGCGTCTGTTGCGTTACGTGCTGCGTCCGTCGGTGGCGCAGGAGCGGATCCAGCAGACGGAGGAGGGTCTGGTGCGCATCACGCTGAAGAAGGCGTGGTCTGACGGTACGGTGGCGGTGGAGCTGGACCCGTTGAGTCTGTTGTGTCGCCTGGCTGCGAGCGTGCCCCCGCCGAAGCTGCACACGGTACGGTATGCGGGCGTGCTCGGTAGCGCGAGCAAGCTGCGGTCGCGCGTGGTGCCGACCGTGCCTAAGCGAGCGGAGGACGCCGAGCCTATGCGCAAGCGCAAGGGTCGCTACCGTCCGTGGGCGGAGCTCATGATGCGTGGGCTGAAGCTGGACGTGCTGGAGTGCCCGCGTTGCCGTGGCCGTATGAAGCTGCTCTCGCTGGTGACGGACGTCGCGGAGGCGCAGCGGTTCGCGGGCAAGCTGGGTGATCCGCCCGAGCTGCCGCCGCGCGCGCCAGCGAGAGGCCCTCCGTACTGGCAGTCGCGAGCGCTTCGTCGGCTCGCGGGAGCTGCTGCATGATCACCGAACGCGCTGGGCATGGCGGCAGGGCGGAGGTGCGCGCGGAGCTGGAAAATAGCCTCTTGCCGAGCGACGGCGACCGCAGCTGAGACGCGTCCGTGAGCCCGACGCCTCCGAGAACCGCGAACGAAGCTCCGACCCCGCCCAGCATCCCGTCCGTGTCCGCGGTGATTGATTTACCTACGCGCTGAAGAGGGCGAGTTCTCTCGGGCGACGCGGAGCGCGTCGGGCCCACGGGCGGGGGGCTGCTCGAGGCCGGTCAACCACGCGTCCGGACAACCCAGAAGACGAGACTGAGGTCGATGAGCGCGATCGAGAACCATGGATTGACGTACGCGAGCGGGATTGCCGCCAGGTAGATCAACGTCCCAAGCCAGTAGTTGTGGCGCTTCTTTGCGGTCTCCGTATCGCTCGTCCCGGCGACCAAGGCGCTCGGGTCCCTGGTCGCCACTTGCCACATCAAGGCAAATGACGAGCAGAGAAGAAACGACGTGCACGAATAGAACGCCGCCGCCCCAGCCGCCGCCCCGGTGCCGAGATAGGCAGACGCGACCTTGGTCGAATACACCTGCATCATCACCATGAAGAGGAGCAAGCCGTTGGTCAGGAGGAGCGGCTTTTTGACCACGCTCACCACCCTGAACGCGTCATGGTGGGCGAGCCACATGGTCAACACGGACGCGAAGCTCGTCGCGACGGCCACGAGCTCCGACCACTTCTCCATGAGCCCTTCCCAGAGCCCGTGATTGCTGGCTTCCGTGAGCACCGGAGACTTGAGCTCCAAGATGAGTAGCGTGATCGCGACGGCAAAGACTCCGTCGCTGAACGCCTCCAGGCGCGCCGTCTCTTTTGCTTCGGCCTTCACGCTGTCACTCATGTTCGTCATCCACTCGAATAACCGCTTTCCCGAGCACGGAGCCCCGCTCTGCGAACGCGAAGGCCTCGCGCACTTGGGCCATCGGAAAGACCTTCACGGGTGGGCATCGCAGCGTACCGGCGTCGATCTGGTCGGCGAGCGCGGTCAAGCCCGCGGCGCTCCCCTTCGTCATGATGAAGGCGTGCTTCTGCGCCCGAAGTGGATTGAGAACGAACGCCCGCGCGAGCTTCATCGCCCCCGGCTCGCAGTCGACAAAGATGCCCGACCCGGAAAGGAGCGGGCGCGCGTCCTCGAACGAGAGGCGCGCCGAGAGCTCGATGACCGCACTGAAGGGCGCGAGCTCTCCGGCGTTGCCAGCTCGATAGTCGACTACCGCGTCGGCCCCGTACTCGCGAGCAGTCGCCATTCCGTCGTTGCCGCACACGCCGGTGACGTGCGCCCCGCGGCTCTTGGCGAGCTGCATTACGCAAAGTCCAACGCCGCCGGTGCAGCCGTTGACGAGCACGCGACTGCCTCTCTCGACGCGAGCAGCATCGATGGCGGCGATCGCCGCCAGCCCGACCACGGCCGCGGCCGCTGACTCGTTGGCAGAGATCGATGCGGGCTTCTTCGCGACCACGGATGCAGAAACGGAGATCAGGTCGGCCAGGTAGCCTTCCTTCATCGAGCCCAGTGCGCCGTAGACCTCGTCTCCCTTTCGGAATCCGGGCGTCGTTTCATCTGCGTGCTCGACGACGCCGCAGAAGTCGAGGCAAGGGACCTTCGGAAACGAGCTCCCGCTCATCAGCCGGAGGTCGCCGCGCCGGATCTTCCAGTCCAGTGGGTTGAGGGATACGGCGCGGACCCGGACCAGCAGCTTGCTCTTTTGAGGTTTCGGTTCGGGGATCGTAGCGAGGTCGAGGACCTCGGGTCCCCCGAAGCGGAGATACCGTACGCAGCGCATGGGCTTTGTGTACGCGATGCAAATGATGTGCAGAAGTTGATTCTAGACAGCATAATGCTTCACGTCATGAAGCTATCGGAGCTGGACCTCAATCACGTGCGGGCCCTTCACTTCCTCCTGGAGGAGGCTCACGTGGCGCGCGCGGCGAAGAGGCTCGCGATCACGGCCGCCGCCGCGAGCAATGCCCTGCGTCGGCTCCGTGAGGACTTCTCCGACCCGCTCTTGGTGCGCGTCGGCCGAAGGATGCAGCGAACGCCTCTCGCGGAGCGCCTTCGAGCGCCCACACGAAGCGTCCTCGATGCGGCGCGACGGCTTCTCGATGTCGCGACTCCGTTCGACCCACTCCGATTCGACGGGGTCTACACGCTCACGGCGGCCGATCGCATCGTGGATTGGATTCTGCCCGCGCTCGACTCTCTATTGAGCAAGCACGCGCCTCACGCCCGATTGCACGTGAGAACGGAGACGAGCGATATCGCGCGCACCCTGCAGGAGCGCGGCGGAGTGGCGATTGCTGGGCACGGCGCCCGGGCGGAATTCTTGGAGTCCGAGCCTCTCCTGTCCGAGGGGTTCGTGTGCGTGATGAGCGCGTCCAGCCTCGCCGCGCGAGGGCGCTGGGATCTTCGGAAGTTCGTCAGCGTCGAGCACGTCCTCGTCGCGCCGAAAGGAGAGAGCGCGCGTGGAGCGGTCGACGACATGCTGGCGACGCTGGGGCAGAGTCGACGCGTCTCGCGCGTGGTGGCGTCCTTCGCAACGGCGCTCTTGCTGGCAGAGTCGTCGGATCGCCTCGTGGTGATTCCGCGCAGTCTGGCCCTCGCCGAGGCCCATCGCCGAGCCCTGATCGCGCGCAAGCTGCCATTCGAGCTCCCCGCGCAGCAAATGGACATGGTCTGGCACAAGGCTCACTCGCTGGATGCCGGTCATACCTGGCTTCGGTCCATCGTTCGCCGAGCGGTCGTCTCGCGCCGTCAACTGCCAACTCCAAGAGCGTCGTCGGAGGGGCCGCGCGCCTCGTGAGGCTCGTCCTTTGCGCGGTCCTCGAGTCTTGAGGTTTCCTCCGGCCGGGGACGGGCGCGCACAGGCGGATCCTGCGAATCAGGAGCGCGCGGAGAGCGCGAAGCTCACCGAGCAGGTGAAGCTTCTCGTGAAAACGGAGCAGCGACTCTACCGCTCGCAGAACGAGCTCGACTACCAGCTCACCCGCATCCGCGCGCTCGGCACTTTCTCCCTCGCGACGTCGATCGCCGACGACCCCGGAACGATCCTCGATCGGGGTGTGAAGCTGATCGCGGAGAGCTTCCTGGTCGATGTAGTCGCCGCGCGCTGAGCCGCGCCTTCGAGGGGCCGATCGACTTGCTCCTGAGCGATGCGGTCATGCCTCGCCTGGGCGGGCCGCAGTTGGCCACCGCCATTCGTAGGGCCCGACCCAAAATCAAAGTGATCCTCACGAGCGGATACTCGAGCTCCATCGTCGACAGCCCGAGCGAGCGCGCGTGGCTGTTCCTTCCAAAGCCGTTTGGGCCCAGGGCGCTGCTGGAGGCGGTCGCCGCGAGCCTCGGCGAGAAGCCCGTTTCGGGGTAAGTACGCGGGCCTCGCCGACAGGGCCGCCTCGTCGCCTGACTCGCCGATCGGTCTCGAGATCGGCTACGATGACGCCATGCGATTCGTCACGAGAGCGGCCGCTGCGTCCCTCTCCTTCTCTGCTGTTACATGCGTCCTGGGCGTTCTTGGTGTTCTCGGCGTCGCATG
Source organism: Myxococcales bacterium (assembly GCA_025355005.1). Classification (GTDB taxonomy): domain Bacteria; phylum Myxococcota_A; class Polyangia; order Polyangiales; family Polyangiaceae; genus JANXLV01. Next base: position 4,513 of record JANXLV010000195.1, read on the forward strand.
CGGTAGCTCCGGCGGGGGCGGTGATGCGTTCGATGCGGGCCCCACGCCGGACGGTGGCTCCATCGACGATGGGGCCCCTGCCACCGACGCCGGCGAGAGCGATGCGTCCACCTACCCCGCGTTCAAGCCGGACATCGGCCTCATCGTGAAGGGCCCAGGGCCCGTGCTGACCGCCCCGAAGATCGTCACGATCGTGTGGACGGCGGACCCCAGCTACAAGACGTACGAGGCGTTCTGCGATGGCATCGGCAAGAGCGCATACTGGAAGACCGCGCTCACGGAGTACGGCGTGGGCCCGGCGGTGAGCGGCGGACACGTGGAGATCACCGACCCGCCCCCAGCATCCTTCGACGTGGCCACCGCGAACGACGAGATCCTCGCGTTCGTGAAGAAGGGCGTCCTTGGTGCGCCGCAGAACGCCTGGCCCGTACCGGACGATCAGACGTTCTACCTGCTGATCATTCCGGAGACCGTCGCCATCAACAACAACGGCAAGGACGACTGCGCAAACAACGTGGGGTACCACGTGGAGGCGGCGATCGGGTCGCACCCGCACGTGGCGTACGGCATCGTGGCGGAGAAGTGTCACGACTACCTCCCCAACCTGGTGGACAACACCACGGAGACCGCGTCGCACGAGATCGGGGAGACAGCGACGGATCCGCACACGGAGACGGACAACGGGTGGCTCGGCTTCGACCCGGACCATTACGCCTTCGAGCTGTGGCAGAACCAGCAGGACGAGACGGCTGATGCGTGCGAGTTCTTCGATGACTCGTACTACAAGGATCCGGAGCTGGGTGCGTGGGTGCAGCGCCTGTGGTCGAACGCGGCCGCGAAGGCGGGCAAGAATCCGTGCCTGCCCGCACCGGACGAGGCGTACTTCAACGTGACGCCGCTCTCCACCGAGCCGATCACCACCACGGGCACCACCGGCAAGGTCCACCACACGCGCGGATTCCACGTTCCCGTCGGCACGCAGAAGACCATCAACGTGGGCTTCTACAGCGACCGGCCCACCGCCGACTGGACGCTGGAGCCCATGGAGCTGGACGGCCTCGCCGCGCCGAAGACATCGCACGTGACGTTCAGGGTGGACCAACCCATCGGCAACAACGGCAAGACCGCGAAGGTGACGATCTCCGTGACGGCCGCGCCGGCTTTTGGAACGCAGCTGCTCGTCACGCTGGTCTCGAGCCGCAGCAAGACGCAGCAGCACTACTTGCCCATCCTGATCGAGACCGGCTGAACGATGAGCCGAGCGCAAACCGCGACAGGTCTCCCCTCTCGCGAGCTCGCGAGGGCCTTACTCCCATTCGCCCATTGCGAGGTCACGCGTCATGAAAACCTGGCTTGCATGGCAGTCTGATTCCATAACCACGATCACCACGCCTTTCGCTCCGGGTCGCGCAGCCCAAGCTTCTCCAGAGGATCAGCCTCACCACCAACCACTGGGTCTGCGGTGCCGGCTGGCGGCGAGCGGGCCACCGCCGAAGCTGCACACGGTACGGTACGCGGGCGTGCTGGGCAGCGGGAACCGGCTGCGCTCGCGCGTGTCCCTGGTCAGGGCGTGAGCGCCGGCTTCATGTGGTCGACGATACTCTTCACCGCGGGACGGTAGCCGTAGAGCGGATTCGCGCCCGCCATCGTGCTCTCGGGCTCGGGCGTGACGCCGTCCAGGTTGGCCGTGCGCGGGCAGAGTGAAGCCGCGATGCCCTGGTCCCCCAGGCCGCGCGCCACCTGGAGCTGACGCACCGTCGGGTAAGCCTTCGCGCGCACCTGCTGGAGCGGGCTTGCACCGCAGAGCGGTGGGTTGCTCGTGCCGGCGCAATCAGCGCAGCTCGCATCCCCCGACTTCGGGCAGGTCGTGGGAACGGCGAGCGGGAAAGTGCATGCATACTGCAAGTCGTAGCCCTTGGTGTCCCACTCGCGGCCATGGACGGGGTCCGGTCCGTTGTCTCCGCTGGTCGCGCTCGGCGCGGGCAGACCGGCGCGCGGCGTGATCGACTGGATCATGTGCGGGTCGATGCCGGTGTAGTCGTACGCTGCCGGGTTCTTGCCGAGGATCTTCGTCCAGTCGGCGGGCGTCAGCTTGGATGCCGCGGGACTGCTCGGGTCGAAGTGCAGGAGCTGGTTCGGGACACCGCCGATGATCGCGAAGAACACGAGCTGCGGCGATCGCGGGCCGACTCCAAGATGGCAGAGCTCCTCGCCCGCGCTCTTCGGGAGCGCGGCTGCGAACAGCGGATTCTGGCAGGTGCCTGCGCCTGTCACGTACTTGCCGGAGGGGTCGTGCTCCTCCGAGCCCTTCGGAACGTTGCCGTGGCTGAGCCCGTCGACGTAGCGATCAATCGGATACTGCGGATCGAGGCCGAAGCGCTGCTTCATGTGGAAGAAGCGCACGTTCAGGCTGTCCGCGTCGCCGGCGTAGTAACCGCCGTTCGGTGCCTTGCAGTTCGGATCGTTCTTGATCGCCTGACATGCTGGGTCGGCTGCGTTGCAGCCCTTGGCGAGGCCGCACGACGTGCACGCGGGATCGGCGGGGTTCGTCGCGCACTGGCTGGTGGGAAGCGGAGCGGTGGTGCCGCTGCCGCCGGAGCGCGACTGCGAGCTCACCGGGAAATTGGACGTGGAGAACGCCCAGCCCTCCCCGCCGATCGCGAGCGGGTCGGAGAATGAGTCGTCCTCGTCCGTGAGCATGACAACGGCGACCAGCGAGTCGGGCCTCAAGAAGTCGTGTCGCTGCTGGATGACGTTCGTGTCGACGCCCGTGTAGTGAGCCGCGTTGTTCGCGTCGATGGTGATCGATTGCCACGGATCCGGCTGGACGAGGAAGTGATACCAGCTCTCGAGCTGGGCCTCGAGCCCGCAGCCGTTCTGGCCGATGCCGGTGACCACGTTCTGGAAGTCCTTGACGAGCGCTGTCGCATCCTTGATGGCGGGCGTCGGCGCGGCGGGGCCGGCTTTTCCAGTGTTCACGGGCGCGTCGGGGAACCATGCGAGGAAGCCCGCGGGCGCGTCGGCGACCGACGTGCGGTTCACGAGGTGTCCGTGATCGTTCTGTGGCGCCGAGTCACTGCAGACCGACGTATCGCCGAAGGCGCCGAGCGACGAAGAGACCACGCCGACGTGGAGGTCGGTCACGGGTGCGAACTCGGGCTTGCCGGTCGCGCACTCCTGACCCGCAGGCTTCGAAGGATCAGCGAGGGCGCCGGTGGGATTGCCCATCGCGTCCACGCAGCCCGGCGTCACCAGGCGCGTGATCAGGTCAGGCACGGCCGCGCCGAGCACGCCTTGCTTGTCGGACATGGAGAACGAGTTGTCGATCGCGATCAGCAGGTCGAGCTTCGTGGCCTTCGTCTGCGTGCCCGTCTGACCCGGGTTCACGCCAGCGTCCTTGCCAGGCAAGACGCCGGAGTCGCCGGCGTCTTTCTGGTTCGCGCTGGCGTCCGCGCCGGAGTCGGCGGGCTCGGGGACGAGCTTCGTGTCACCGGCGCAGCCGGACATGATGAAAGCAAAAATGGTGGAGGGGATCCCCCCGAGCAAGAGTGAGCGTTTCACGTTCATGGGACCACCACGTGCAACCAGTGGTCCAGCCCCGGATCCGGGGAAAAGTGCGGCGGCGACGGACAACGCAGCGGGAGCGCAGTGACAGCGATGTCGCGCCCGGGCGATGCACAACCGGGGTAGCTAGAGCGGGCGCTGCACGTAGTAGATGTCGCCGTTGGCGTTGCGGCCGCCGGTCGTGCGGTCGCTCGAGAACCAGAGCTGGCAGGAGTCGGCGGACACCCAGCTCGGATATTCCTCGAACATGGTGTTGACGCTGGGTACGGCTACGCCCGCGCCGAACTTGGCGCCCTTCGTGGCGCGCGTGGCGGCGTACACGTCGTGCTTGGTCCCGTTGCCTTGCTGCGCGTAGTAGATGGTGAGCTCGTCCGCGCTGATGGCTGGCGTGATCACACCGGCGGGGAGCCCGACGTCCACGCCCATGCCCACGGCGCCGCTGATGATCGGCGCGCGCATCACGTGGTTGCCGCTCTCGTAGTAGAGGGCGGTTCCGTCCGGGGTGACCTGCGGCCGACCCAGGTCCGACGGAACGGTGGTGATCTTGGTGAGCGCGAAGACGGAGGCCAGCGACGCGCGCGTGCCCACGAAGAGCGACAGCGTGCCGTTCACGAGGTCATCGCGATTGGAGGTCAGGTAGACCGTCAGTCCGTCCGCGGTGGAGGAGATGTCGAACGTGTCGGAGTTGGACGTGTTGAGCACGGGGACCTGCGCGCTGGGTCCGAAATCGACGGTCGCGGACGCCCGCTGCGCGAGGAACACGTGCGATGGCGGCATGTCGGCGTGCGTGAAGAACACGAGCGTCTCGCTCACCGCCAGGCGCCCGCCCAGGTCGATGCCGGTGGTGTCGATCGACGCGACGAGCACAGGCGCGCCGAAGGGCTTCGCCGGAGCGCACCGGGGCATCGCCGCGTCCGTCGGTGTCGAGCCCGCGTCCTTGCCGCCGCCGTTCATGGAGGCGTCGTCACCTCCCGAGCCGCCTTCCGTCGTCTGCCCGCCGGAGGCACCGGCGTCCGTCGGTGTGTTGTCCGCCGGCGTGTCGTTCTTGCCGACGAAGTAGTCCACCCCGCAGGCCGCGAGGAACATCGCGGGCAAACACACTCCGAGCCGGGCGCGCAACGTGGGAACGAGGAGGCTCACACTTTCAGCGTATCACTTCTTCGAGAAGTGGCTTCTTGTACAACTTGCAGCGATCGTCGAGGCGTGGCCTGGGGCGGACCCGGCACGACGCGCGAGCGCAGCCGGGCTCCCGCTGCCCAGCACGCCCGCGTACCGCACCGTGTGCAGCTTCGGCGGAGGCACGCTTGCTCGGCGGCGTCTCGCGGAAGAGCGTTGCGCACCACGCTCTTGGGGTCCTCCGACGGTCGCCGGCCGCCCTTGAAGCACTCGTCTCCCTTCTGAGCGATTTGAGTCCTTCTGCCGGCACCGGGTCCGGTTCTTCGTTGACCACGGCCTAAGCTCTCCCGGCAACGGCGGCGGCGGTTGCGTTCCACACCTTCGCGCGGAGGAGTGCGGCTTGTCCAACGGGAGGCACGTTGGGGAGGACCAGCTCGTCTCCCTGCCATGTTGGCGGAGCCACGCGACGCGCGCTGCGAAGGAGCGCCGCGAGAACGACCATATCCTCTGCTGCGGCGGCTGCAGCTAGACCAAAGCCGCTCGCCGCTTCGCCAAGACCAAAGAGGATGCGCCCGCTATCGGTCGTTGCGGGCAGATCGATCGCGTCAGGGTACTCACGCACGCCCGTCACGCCCTGAACGGCTCGTACGAGATGTTTGCGAGCAAGCGTCCACTGCTCCTGCGCAAGCCCTGGCGAAACGACGAAGAGATCGGGCAATGCGAGCATCAGCGCGCATCCACGCGGTGTGCCGATCGCCCTCCGACGTTCAGGATTCCATCCCGCGATGACGAGCCCAGTCGCTGGGTCGATCGCCGCCGCGCGGACTGTTGCCTCCCACCGCTCGCATGCAGCAGCGCCCGCCCCTCGCAGCGTCAACGCCGCAAGCGCGGGCACCGGATCGAGCGTCCACCACATCGACGGATAGCTCCGCAACATTCCGCTCTCGGAGGCCGAGAAGAGTCTCCCGAGATCGCTCGCAAGGTGATCCCGCAGCTCGCCGTACTCCGACTCTCTGCCTTCGCGCGCGAATCGCTCCAACACGAGGAGCAGATGTCCGTGAGGAAGCAGCGGATCGGCGCCCTTGATCCCAACTGCGTGTGCGCGTTCGAGCGCCCAACGAGCCTCCGCGATGACGGCCTCGCGTCGACTTGCCGCAATCGGCAGCCTCGCGCAGCGCGTCGCCGCGTCTGCGTAGAAGATGAGTGCAAAGAACGGCCACTCGGTCTGTTCCAGGTTGTCCCAACCTCGCGTCGAGA
>JANXLV010000198.1 GCA_025355005.1 Myxococcales bacterium
CGGCGCATTGCGCGTCACGTCGTAGTAGTCGACGACGGGCGCGTGCATCGGGTCACCAGCGTGCTTGCACGGCGAGCTCGCACCGAGAGCCGGTGGCGAGTGCGTGTCCAGGTTGCAGTCCGCGGTGACGTAGCCCGTCCCTGCGACGGCGAGCCCTGCGTAGTTGGTCATGTTGCCCCACAAGGCATTGTTGCCGTGGGTGACGGTGACGGGGCTCTGGATGTTCACGCCATTGGCGGTGTTCTTGGCGATGACGTTGTTCCAGTAGTTGATCGCGCCGCCACCGCTTCCATAGATGCCGTTCTGACAGCCGATGAGCGTGTTGTTCATCACGTCGACGGTCTGCACGGAAGAGGCGTAGACGCAGTACGACGCATCGTGCACGTAGCTGTTCTTGAGGACGAAGTGCGACGCGGTGCTCGCGTTCTGCGCGGAGATCTCGATGGCGTAGCCGTTCGTCATGGCGGGCTGCACGTCGACGCCGTCGAACGTGATGCTGCCAAAGTTGTAGAACGACGTAGTGGAGCTTCCGCGAAGGCGTGACGCCGTGAGCGAGAACGTCGTGGCGACGTTCGATGCCTGCAGCGCGTAGCTCGCCTGGCCATCGATGGTGACACCGGTGATGCTCGCGGTCGCGAACCCCGTGCCCAGCGTGACGGCGCCCTGGATGATCGTGGCGTCGGCAGACACTCCAACGAGCTTGAAGTTCTTCTGGTGGTTCCCCGTGTCCGTGATGGCGAACGTGGAGCTCGGATAGGTCTGCGCCTTGAGGCAGATCGTGACGTCCGCGCCCTGATTCGCGAGCGCCGCGATCGCCGCGGCGATGGTCGCGTAGTCACCGGGGACAGTCGGACCGACGCACGCAACGGCCTGACAGACATTGCCCATGCAGGTCTGGTCCGCACGACAGAACGCAGTGCCGCACGGGACGGCGGCTGAGCCACCGCCTCCACCATCGCCACCCGCGCCGCCCTCGGTGCCCATCGTGGAGGAGCCGCCCTCGCCACCCGCGCCGCCCTCGCCATTGACGACGCCGCCCTCCCCGCCCTGCTGGCCAGAAGCGCCGCCTTCGTCCGGAAGGAATCCGGGATTTCCGCCGACACCACCGTCTGCGGCGCACGCCACGCAGAGAATGAGCGCGCCGATGCTGCCAACGCAAGCCATACCCCAAGCCCCAAGACCGACGCTCTTCATGACTCTCTCGCAGGTGAAGTCGCGCGTGAGTGCGCGCGAGCCCGTGTGCAACGTGCGCGCCACTCCCACCTGCGGGGACCGCCGCACGAAAGCCGCGCAGGCGCATGGATCTCCCGGAAAATTCGAGGGATGGGTCGGAAGAGAATTTCCGGTACGGCGCCCGCTCGCTGCGGTCGTAGCGCCCATGCGACACTCCCACCTCTCCCGCGAGGCATGCGAGCCCCACCCGGATCGCGCCGAGGACACGTCTCGCGGGCTCGGGTACGCGTTCTCGGCTGGATTTCCGCATCTCGGGCGCGGCCCACCGCTTGCAGCATCGGGCTCTCGTGCGCTCCCCCCTCTTCTTCGCCCTCCTCGTGACGCTCTCCTGCGCTGCGCGTGGCCCCCGCCAGGCGTCGCCGGAGGACGGCACGCCGGTGCTCGCCGCGACGGCCACGTGCACCCGCGCGAACATGGAGACGGCGGCATGCGAGGAGCTGCGACGCGCAGCCGGCATTGAGGACAACGTTTCCGTCGCCCGCGCGCTCGAATGGCTGGACGACGGCGTCGTGGGCGGCCGTGGGCGGGTGCACCGCGGCTACCAAGCCGACTCGGTAGGTCTCCTCGCGATGGCGTGGGGTGAGAGCGCAGAGATGGTGGATGGCAACGAGCCCCCGCCGCGGCCGGCATCCACGACGCTGTCCAGCACCGACGACCTCACGCCCGGCGATGCGCTGCAGAGCCACGGCCAAGCCCTGATCTTCGGAGGGTGGACGGACGCAGAGAAGGTGACGGCGATCGTCCTCCAGCAGCCGGACATGGGCCTCGCCGCGATGCACGCCGTGCCGCGTACGACGCTCGAAGGCTGGACGCCGGTCCGCCGCGCCGCTCGCTGAAGCGGAGGCCTCCGCGAGCCCGCTCACTAAGCTCAGCCTGCTCAGTCCGCCATGCGCGCGGCCATCCCCAGGTCCACCTGCGTGAGATCGAGCTCTGGCGCCGCGCCGCGTGACGACAGCGCAAACAGCTCCAGCACCTCTGGATGACGGAGCGGAAGGCGCGCGAGCTCTCCGAACGAGAGCCATCGAGCCTCCAGGCTGTGCCTATCCGCGAAGGTCTTCGGCGCAAGGGACCGGCCGACCGGGCGCGCCGCGAGCACGAAGCGAAGCCAGGCGCTCGGCGTCTCCTCCCCGACCTCCGGCGGGTACCACTGCTGCTCCAGTCGCAGCAGCGCAAACGGCTGCACCAGGACGCCTGCCTCCTCCATGGTCTCGCGCACCGCGGCCTCGGCGATGGTCTCGCCCGCCTCGAGCCGCCCCGCAGGCGCGTACCAGCCCTGGTTACCCTTGCGCTCGCGGACGGCCAGGAATCGCCCCTGGTGCTGGACGATGGTGAACACGAAGAACGACGTCGGGATTGATCGCTTGCCCATGCATTCATGGTGACGCATTGACTCGTGCACGCCACGCATCTATTGCGACATGTTCGTGCGTTTTTTGCACGAACATGCGACGCTGCGCGGATGCGGGAGCTCCCTCCTTACCCGGGCGACCTGTTCGAGCACCTCCGCGCATTTGCCACGCTCGCGCGGCTCGTGGAACAACGTGTGGCGTCCGCCTACACGCGTGCGGCGCAGGCGGTCTCGCTGGACGTGAGCGTGCTGCGGCGACGCATCCATGCGCTCGAGGGGTATGCGGGCTCGCCGCTCCTCGACGGACACGGCGCAGGCCTCACGCTGACGCCCGCAGGGGCACACGTGCTGACGGTTGCAACGCGGGCGGGAGCGCTCGCCGCGGAGCTGCGCGCCGGTCGCAGGGAGCGCGGTCGTCTTCGCGTCGCGTGCACGGGTGCCTTCCTCTCCGAGATCTTGCCCGGCGTGCTTCACCGTCTGCGCGCGGAGTTTCCGGACCTGGAGCTCCAGGTCTCGCGGCGCGGGTCTCACGCATGCCGCTCATTGCTCCGCGACGGCGAGCTGGACGTGGCGATCGTCCGCTCCGAGGCGCGTCCGGTCGGGCTGTCTTCCGCGTTCGTGGGCAAGGACCGCTTCTTCGTCGCGTTCTCCCGGAAGAGCGCGCTCGCGGGGCGACGAAAGCTCGACGCGGCGCGGCTCGCGAAGGAGCCGCTGATCGGCTACACGCTGCCGTCCTTCACCATGGAGCGCGTGAACCGGGTCCTCTCACCGCTGGGCGCGACGCCGTGGATCGACGTGCAGGGCAAGGCCGCCGCGCTCGCATACGTGGCCGAGGGTCTGGGCATCGCGTTTGTGTCGGCCCTCCACTCTCAGCTGCCGTCGCATCGCGGTGTGGTCGTGCGAGACGTGACGGCGCTCTTCCCGCCCGCGTCCTTCTGGCTCGTGTGGAGGGCTACCGCGCTCACGACCTGGGAGAGCGCGTTCGTCGCGGAGGTGCGTCGAAAGAGCGCTACACTCGCGTCATGAGGGTGGGCACGCGGCTGCACCATGTAGCAGGAATGAACGTTCGAACGCGGGCGTTGGCCCTCCATGGTGATGCCCCCACGCCACGCCATATGGCTCTTGCCGGTTCTCCTTCTTGGGGCATCGTGCAAGGAGACGCCGCGCGTGACGCCGGAGATCACGGCAGCCGCGAGCGTGAGCGCCGCAGCGCCTGCTCCAATCATTGCGGCGCCTCGAACGCTGTCCGAGAGCGAGACAGCGGACCTTCGGCGCGTGGACGAGCGAGCGGTCGCCGCGCTTCGTGCGCATGATCGCGCGGCGCTCCGTTCAATGGCGGCGAAGGGCGTCGACGTCGACGCGACCGTCAAGGCCATCTCGGAGGCCGAGTGCGTCGGCGAGATCGTCGGCTTCGAAGCGAGCGGTGACGAACTGACGGTCCGCCACGTGCTCGGTTACAAGGAGTACAGCGCTGAAGGCAAGTGCGAGGGCGTGCACGAGCTGCGGATGCAGTACGTCGGTCGCGACGTGCGTGACGCGCGGCTCACGGGCGCACACCGCTGGGGTTGGTAGCGGCCCGAGATCGCTCTGGTGCAGACGCGAGCGCGGTCAGTCAAGCGGCCGCCGATCGAGAAAAAAGGTAGGAATTCCCTCCGGCGAGTGAGCGGTCTCGAGGCCTGCCGCACACGGAATGGACATGCAGGTTCATTCACACGACACCCGGCCGCTCCCCCGCCAGTCGGCCGACACGGTGGTCTCGGGACGGACCGGTGCTGGTGATCGTCGCGCACGAGCACGGCGGCTCCGGTGCATGGGTTGCCGCCGAGCCCACAAAATGAGGAAGGCGCGGCTCGCCGAGCAGCGTGCCGCGCCCACGGAATGTCACGAAGCGCGTGGCGCTACTTCGAGGCCTTCTTCTCCTTCTTCTTTGCCTGCTTCTCCTTGGTGGAGAGCTTCGGCTTGTTGTTCTTCTTGTCCTTCTCGACGCCCTTTGCCATGGTGAGCTCCTTTCCCCGCAGGATATGACGAACGAGGCGCGGGCATCAACTTCCGATCGCTTCCGACAGGAACGACTCGACCGCTTTCCCGCTCGCCTCCTCTGCCTCCAGCCGGAAGGCGTGGCCCACGCCCGGGAGCATCACCAGCTTCGCGCCGGGGATTCGTGCGGCGAGGCGCTTCGAGTTCACGGCCGGGACCAGCCGGTCCGCGTCACCAGTGATCACGAGCGTGGGCACGTTGATGGACGGCAGGCGGGACGTGGCCTCGTAGCTGGCGATGGCGAGCACCTGGGTCAGGATGGTCTTTGGACGAGGCCGCCCCGCGGTCTTGAGCCAGTCGTGGAAGGCCTGCGGATGGGCGCCGTAGTACGCGTCGGAGACCAGGAACTTCGCGGTGCGGGCCAGATCGAGCTTCTTTTGTAGCGTCCCGCGGAAGAGATCGAAGGTCACGCGGAACGACGGCTTCTTGGACGTGAGGTACCCACCGTGGGTGCATCCGAGGACCAGCGCGCGCACCTTCTCGGGGTGGCGAAGTACGAGCTCGATCGAGATCATCCCGCCCATGGAGACGCCGAAGACCGCGGCCTTGCCCACACCTGTTGCGTCGAGCACGGCGGCGGCGTCGTCCGCCATGTCACCCACGCGGATGTGGCGGTCGGGGAGCGTGGAGTCGCCGGTCCCCAGGTTGTCGATCAGGACGACGCGATAGCGCTTCGCGAGCGAGTCAGGCAGGCTTCCCCACGCGCGCGCAGGCATGCCCAGGCCCATCACGAGGAGCACGGCAGGCGCGCCCTCCGGACCGCGGACCTCGTAGTGAATCGTGTGGCTTCCTCTGTGGATGGTCGGCATGCGTTGCTCTCTCAGATGTCCGGATGCGCTGCGATGAGCTCGAGGATCTTCTTGCCGTACTTGTTCGCCAGCGACGGGCCGATGCCCTTCACAGTGCACAGCTCGTCGACGGAGCGCGGCGCGCGCTCCACGATACCGAAGAGTACGCGATCGGTGAGGATGCGGAACGCGGGCACCTTGGCGCGCGAGGCCTCAGCCTTGCGGAAGTCGCGCAGCGCGGCGATGAGCGGCGCGTTCTGCACCGCGTCCAGCGCGTCCTTTGCGCTCTTGCCCTGAGCGTCGCTCGCCTGCGGGCCGGCCTTCTTGCGATCCCTGGCGCGCGCCCTTGTGGCGCCCAGGACGTTCTTCTTCTCCGTGATGGAGAGCGGCGCGCCTGCATCGTTCGCGTCGGGTCCAAGGAACAGGCGGTGGAAGATCAGCGTGCGCCCATCCTTCACGAACGAGTCCTGCGCGAGCCGCACTTCACCGCGGGAAACCAGGGCGCGCATCACCAGGTCGAAGAGCTTGCGATCCACGGTCTCGCGCTCGGAGACGGCGCGATGCATCTGCCCCGCGCTCATTCCCTCCTGCGTGCGGAGCTCTGCGCGTACGAACGCGGCCACGCGCTCCTCCGCCTGGGAGGCCCCACGAAATGATTGCATGATGCACTTATCTGGGGCGCAAACGTCGCAGATGCCGCAGCGAAAGCGCGCGTCGTCGATGTCTCCGAAGTGCATGACCAGCGCGGCCATGCGGCACTGCGCGGTCTCCGCGAAGCGCTGCATGTTCTCGGTTTGCTGCCAGCGGTGGCTTCGCTGGGCGGTGTATGCGCGCTCGAAGTCCGTCTCGCTCACCAGCAGCACGCCGTCGAGGTCCTCGGTGACGACGCCGAACATCCAGAGCTTCTCCAGGATCTTGTCCAGCACGTCGCCGTCGACATCCATCCGGGAGAGCAGCGTGTCGCGCGTCTCTCTGCGCGCGGTGCAGAGGCGCGTCACCTCGGTGAGGCGGGCGACCTCCGGATAGTCGCGCTCGAAGAAGAACTGGTGCGTCTTCACGTCCTGGAACGACTGCATGAGGACCGCACGCGACGGCAGCCCATCGCGACCTGCGCGGCCGATCTCCTGGTAGTAGCCCTCCACGCTGCCAGGCAGCGAGAGGTGCACCACGGAGCGGACGTCCGCCTTGTCCACGCCCATGCCGAACGCGATCGTCGCGACGACCACGTCGCACTCACCCGACAAGAACGCGCGCTGCACGCGCTCGCGCTCCCTTGAGAGCATGCCCGCGTGGTACGACTCCGCCTTGCAGGCCGCCGGCAGCGCACGCGCAACCTCCTCAGCGGTCTTGCGCGCCTGCGCATACACGATCGCAGGGCGACGCGCCGGGTCCGCGAGCAGCTCGGCCACGGCGGGCAGGCGCTCCTTCGGCGTGCGCTCGCACACCTCCACCGCGATGTTGTCGCGCCGGAAGCCATGGATGAAGCGCCGCTCGCTCTTCATGCCGAGCTCGCGCACGATGTCTTCCTGCACCTCGGGCGTGGCCGTGGCGGTGAGCGCCATGATCGGCGCCCCACCGAGCAGCGGGAGGTGGTGCTTCAGCATGCGGTAGTCCGGACGGAAGTCGTGGCCCCAGGCAGAAATGCAGTGCGCCTCGTCGATGGCGATGAGTGACGGCGGCCTGCGCCCCAGCATCTCCGGAAAGCCCGGCACGCGCATGCGCTCCGGCGCGATGAAGAGAAAGTCCAGCGTGCCGTCGAGGTACATGCGGCACGCGGCGCGCGCGCGCTCGCGCGGGATGCCGGAGTGGATGCGCTCTGCACGAAACCCGCTCTGCACGAGCTTCGTCGCCTGATCTTCCATCAGCGCGATGAGGGGCGAGATCACGAGCGTGACGCCCTCACGCGCGACGCCCGGCATCTGGTAACAGAGCGATTTGCCAGCGCCCGTGGGCATGACGAGGAGTACGTCGGCGCCCTGCGCGGCGGCCACGCACACGTCGCGCTGGTACGGGCGGAAGCCGGCGTGGCCAAAGCGCGTGGACAGGAGCTCGTCCAGACGCGCTCCCACGTCCGACGAAAGCATCAGCTGCTGCGTGCGCGCCATTCCAGAAGGACCCTAGTCCAACTTCGGCGTGAGCGTCAGCTGCAGCAGCCACATCTCCGGGACGCGCGTGGTGATGGAAAACGGCCGCTCGATCGTGTCGAAATGCAGGACGGCAGGGCCGTGCGCGTCCGGGCCGTCGCGGGCGGCGCCCGGTGCGCGATCCATCCCATCGTCCAGGGTCAGCAGGGCGCCAGCTGCGGCGGCGCTTGCGTTGCAGCCGACGCTCCGGAACTGTCCGGTGTACGGCGCTGCCGGACGACACTCGAGCGTCGCATCGCAGCGATCGGCGGCGACAGGGATCACTTGCATTCTACATGTAGTCCCGGTGGGCACGGGGCCCCGGCCCGTTGCGGACAGGACGCGGGCGGCTCGATCGAACGCGACGCTCGCATAGGCGCCGATCGGCGGGGTCATGCGCGGCTCGCTCCAGCGCACGACGGCGAGGTCCACGCCTTCGTCGATGCCGAAGCCGACGGCCACGTGCGCCGTGCCTCGCGCGCCGCTCCCGACCAGGAGCGCGGTTCGCGGAGATGGTGCCGAGTCGAAGCGCAGTCGAGGCCCGGCGGGCATGCCGTCGTCGTAGCTGCCCTCGAAGACGACGGTCCCGCGCGCCTGGCCGTACCGTTGTGTGAGCGACTGCCGCGTCGAAGGGTTCGGCGTCGACCGGTAAAGTGTCTTGCTGCCGCAACGCACCGTCACTCGCTGGAGCAGGGGCCCTTCGCGTGCAGCGAGCTCGGCGATGATCTCGCAGGCAGCGCCCGCTTCGAGCTCGGGGACGCCGGACCTCTCGATGTTCGCGCCCCACGTCACGGTGAGCGGCGTCTCTGCCGACGACCCGGTCGCCGCGGAGAGCGCTGCGCGAGGCGGCGCGACGGGCGCGGTCCGGGGCGCGTAGACCCATGCCGTGCACACGGCGCAGAGAGCCGCGAAGAGCCACGGGCCGCGGGACCTCCATGGCTTCATGCGACGCACCGAAGGCGGAGCGGGCGCGTTTCGATACGGCGACATCCGCGCAGAGCATACTTCGTTTGCCGGTTTTTTGGGCCTTTCGTGCGTTTTCACTACCCTGTGGATCGTGCGACGAGACTCGTCATCGATCTGGATCTCGCTCGCGGCGATCTGCGCGTCGGTGCTCGTCGCGGGGAGCGCGCGCGCGGACGACGAGCCCGAGCCCGAGCCGGACGTGGACGCGGTGTCGTGCCCGCCCATCTCGCGCGACGCGACGACGGAGGTGGCGTTCGACACCAAGGTGGTGAAGTCACCCATCCCGGAGATCGACGGCGATGCGCAGCTGCTCGCGCCGCTCTACGAGAAGCTAGCGCGCGTCGCGCGTGGCTCGAACGAGCGCGTGCGCATCGCGGTCTACGGCGACTCGAACATGACCACGGACTTCATCACGGGGTCGATGCGCCGAGAGCTGCAGGCGCGCTTCGGCGATGGAGGACATGGCTTCGTAGCAGCCGTGCGTCCGTGGCCCTGGTACCAGCACGTGGATGTGCTCCATGGCGTGACGAAGGAAGGCACGTGGCGTGTCATGGCCACGTCCACCGCGCCCATCAAGGATCGCCTGTACGGGTTCGCGAACATGGCGGGCGAGTCGGGAGAGCCGAACGCGCGCACGTGGGTCATGACGCGACCCGAGAGCGACAAGGACAAGACTCTGCCGGGCACGCGCGCGTCGTCTGCAGAGATCTTCTTTCTCAAGCGGCCGGCCGGCGGCAGCTTCTCTGTGCTGGTCGATGGTCAGAAGACGGAGGACGTCGTCGCGTCGCAGCGGACCACCGAGGCGGGCTTCGTGCACGCCACATTTCCGGATGGTCCGCACAAGGTAGAGGCGGTGGTGAAGAACGGTCATCGCGTCCGCTTCTTCGGGTTTGCGCTGGAGCGCGATGTGCCGGGCATCGTCGTGGACTCACTGGGCACGGGCGCGCTGAACTACGAGCAGCTTGGTCGCGTGGAAGAGACCACGCGCGGCGCGATGTTGAAGGAGCGCAACTACGACCTCATCATCTTCCTGTTGGGCACCAACATGTGGGCGCCCGACATGCACGAGAAGTGGGTGAAGACGGCCATCGCGTCGTTCCGAACCGCGCTCCCGACGACGCCGCTCATGCTGATGAGCCCACCGGACGTCGGCAAGAACAACAAGGACTGGGAGAGCGATCCGCGCATCGAGGTGATGGCGAAGCTCTTCCACGACATCGCAAGGAGCGAGCACCTCCTCTACTGGGACTTCTGGAAAGCCATGGGCGGCAAGGGCTCGATGAAGCGCTTTGCGAAGAACAACATCGCGCTGCGAGACTTCGTCCACCTCACGTGGAAAGGCGGAGGAATCATGGGCCGCCGCTTCAGCCATGAGCTCGTGCGAAGCTTCACGGCGTACGTGAGCGACCACCCAGAAGCCGGCTGTACGGAAGAGAACTGAGAGAAGGCCCCGAGAGAATCAGGCGGAAGCTACTGCTTCGGCCTTCTTCTTGTTCTTCTTCTTGTCCTTCTTCGAGTCCTTCTTGTCCTTCTTGCCGCCGCCGTTGCCGTTGGTGTGACCGATCGTCTTCGCGGTCTCCACGGCCACGGGCTTTCCCTTCACCTTGCCGCCGAGGAGGTCGTCGGCGATGCGCGGGGCGCGGTTCGTCTTCTCCCAGTTGAACTCACCGCGGCCGAAGTGGCCGTACGCAGCGGTGCGCTTGTAGATGGGCGCGAGGAGCCCGAGCTCGTCGATGAGGGCCTTCGGACGCATGTCGAAGTGCTCGAGGATGTACTTCTCCAGCTTCTCGTCGGAGATCTTGCCGGTGCCGAACGTGTTCACGTTCACGCCGACGGGCTTCGCGACGCCGATCGCGTAGGCGATCTGGACCTCGCAGCGACGCGCCACTTCGGACGCGACGATGTTCTTCGCGATGAAGCGCGCGTAGTAGCAGGCCGAGCGGTCGACCTTGCTCGGGTCCTTGCCCGAGAACGCGCCGCCGCCGTGACGACCCATGCCGCCGTAGGTGTCGACGATGATCTTGCGACCCGTGAGGCCGCAGTCACCCATGGGACCACCGACCACGAAGCGCCCGGTGGGGTTCACGTGGAACTTGGTGTTCTTGTCGATGAGCTTCTTCGGGATGACCTTGTCGATGACGAGGTCCATCACGGCCTCGCGCAGGGTCTTGTACTTGACCGTCTCGTCGTGCTGCGTGCTGACGACGATCGCGTCGACGCGGGTGGGCGTGTAGCCGTCGTACTCGAGCGTGACCTGGGTCTTGCCGTCGGGGCGGAGGAAGTTCACCTTCTCTGCCTTGCGGACCGCCGCGAGCTGACGCGCGAGCTGGTGCGCGAAGTCGATCGGTGCCGGCATGAGGTTTGGGGTCTCGTCGCAGGCGAAGCCGAACATGAGGCCCTGGTCGCCGGCGCCCTGCTCCTTGTGCAGGCCCTCGCCCTCGGTCACGCCCTGGCTGATGTCCGGGCTCTGCTTCTCGATGGCGGTGATGACGGCGCAGGTCTGCGCGTCGAAGCCCATCTCGGAGCTGGTGTAGCCGATCTCACGCACCGTATCGCGCACGACGACGGGAATGTCGACCCAGGCGGTCGTCGTGATCTCACCAGCCACCACGACCATGCCGGTCTTGGCGAGCGACTCGCACGCGACGCGGGCCTTGGGGTCCTGGGCCAGGATGCCGTCGAGGATGGCGTCGGAGACTGCGTCGCAGAGCTTGTCCGGGTGTCCTTCGGTGACCGACTCGGACGTGAATTGATAACGTGCCATGGTGTGTTCCTGGTGGGGCCCCATGCGGTCGGGGCAGCCTGTTACGCCGTGCAAGTAGCACAGTTTTGGCGCGTGGACAGCGGGGCGTTGACCCGAACGTCGCGACGTCCACCTGGCCTGACAGTCGTTCGTGGGTCGTCGTCATTCTGGCGCTCGATCCGCTCGTTTTTACGGCATTTCGTTCGCGAGCGTCGTTGGTCTCGCTCTTGCGTGAAGGGAGCTCAACCCCCCACGAGGAGTCCATCATGCAGAAGCTTTTGATCGCCGCGTTCGTCGTCACCTCCACCCTCGCCGTTGCTTGCAGCGCGCGGTCGACCGGGAGCAACGGCTCCGCCGACTCGAACGCGTCCGACAATGCTGACGCAAACGAGGCCGCCGGCTCCGCCGCTCAGACCAGCGATATCGAGCAGACCCTTCTGGGCAGCGTGCAGTCGCAGGACCCCGCGGCCGCGGCCGGCTCCGTCGCCGCTGCCCAGTGGTGGCCCGCGGGCTGCTCGACGCGCACCCGCGATGCATCGAACCCCGCCGTGGTGCGCGTCCACCTCGACAACTGCACGGGTCCGTTCGGCGTCCGTCAGCACTCCGGCGACATCACCATCACGTTCAGCAAGAACGCGGATGGCTCGCTCCACGCAGAGGCCACGAGCGCGAACATGACCATCAACGGCAAGGCCGTCACCTTCTCCGCGAGCCGCGACATCTCCGTCGCCGCGGGCATCATCGACGTGAAGGGTCACGCCGCCTGGACGCGCGAGACCGCAGGCGGCGAGACCGTCAGCCACACCACCGAAGTCGAGACGCGCATCGACGTCGCCAAGAAGTGCCGCATCAGCAACGGCACCGCCGTGACGCGCGTCGGCTCGCGCGAGGTCGACAGCACGCTCAAGGACTACGAGGTCTGCCGCGAGGCGGACGGCGCCGACGGCTGCCCCACCGGCGAGATCACGCACACGCACAAGGCGACGGGCCGCACCGTCTCCGTGAGCTTCGACGGCTCCAACCAGGCGACAGTCACCGGCCCGCGCGGCGGCACCGCCGAAGTGACCCTCGTCTGCGGCGGCTGAACGTCAGGCGAGCTGCGCTACGGCGCACGTCACCAGGAAATTTGGGGCGGCGCGCGGAGGGTCCTAGAGTCGGACCATGCGCGCCGCGGCCATCGCTCTGCTGGTCCTTCTTGGACCATGCACGCGCGACGAGACCGAAAACCCCGTGACGGTGGATGCAGCGAAGGTCGCATCGCCAGTCGACGCAGCGCCTGTGGATGCTGCGGTGGAGGCGTCGGCGCTGTTCGATGCGGGGCCTCCGCTGCCGCTGTCGTTCGGAACGACGGAGGAGCTGCTCTCCGTGAGCGGATTGCCCAGCACCAACTTCACACGGTCTGCGTTCGGCCCCATTCCCGGCAAGTTCAGCGACGGGAATTCTGCGATCGCTCATCACGCCATTTCTCGCCGCGCGTGCCTCGAAGGCCTGCGCAACATCACGCTGCAGACGCCCCTGGAGCGCGCGACGTGCGGTGGTGAGAACATGGTCCCGATCTTCCGCGGCGGCGACGCGGGGGCGGCGAAGACGTGCATCGACATCTTCGAGTTCCCGAACAAGGCGTGCGAGCTGCCCATGGTGTGGGGCTCGCCCAGCCAGGCGCAGACCATCTGCCAGGCAGAGGGCAAGCGCCTCTGCACGCAGGCGGAGTGGAACCTCGCGTGCGCGGGCGATCCGGACGGCGGCAAGGATCGCGTCTACGCATACGGCGACACACTCGACTACGAGATCTGCAACACGAACACGCCGCACGAGATGGGTGAGCCCACGGCGTGGGGCACGCGCCTCTGGCGGTGCAACGTGCAGAGCGCCGACAGCGCGTGGAAGACGTGCTCCACGGACACGGAGCCGTCGGGCGCGTTCCCGCGGTGTCGCTCGCGCTTCGGCGTGTTCGATCAGCACGGCAACGTCGCAGAGATGATGAGCCGCAAGGAAGGCGACGTCACGTACACGCAGCTCAAGGGAAGCGCGTTCTTCTACATCGACGTGGGCAAGTCCCACGACGCGCCGCCCTCCGCGAACCAGAAGATGAGCGGCGGCATGCTGCACGACACCTATCCAGACACGTGCAGCTTCGATCCGCGATGGCACGTCGAGGAGGTCGCGAAGGCCGGCCACTCGAACTACCACCTCGGATTTCGTTGCTGCAAGGGCCTCTGAATCCCGACCACGGCGGAGAGCTCGAAGCGGCCGTTCTTCTGCCGCCCGGATGCGTATGGCGGCGGCGCGTGCTCGTGGGACAACAACTACACGCCGCAGCACCCCGTTACCCGAGCGCCGGTCGCGCTGCTCGTCGACCACGGATGTGTCAGCTCGTGTGACTCGGTCGCCCTCGGCTTCGACGAGAACGACTTCGGTCCGCTCATCGGCGAGCCCACGGCCGCCGGCTACACGATGGAGCGCGTGAAGATCGACCTCGGAGATGACGGCGGCGCCGTCTGGCTCGCGTTCTCCCGCGAGGTCAGCGGAAAGACCGGGCTTCAGGTCGAGGCGGTTCCGCTGCACATCGACTACCCGATCGAGCGGACCATCGAGGCGCGCGAGCGATTCGACGCCCTGCACGTCGAAGCGGCCATCAAGAGCTTTCGCGAGTTTCCGTTCCCGCACCGGCCGCGCTGAATTCGAGCGCGCTATCCGACACGTCGCCGTAGCGAAGCGCCAGCATGTCGAGCAAGTAGTTCTGTCGCAGCTTCCACGGCGCCTTCGACCCTTGGCCCGGCATCTCCGCGAGCGCGCGCTGGACGTAGCCGGAGCGAAGCGGCATCAGCGGCTCACGCTCGACGTCGTGCCCCACGCGCGGCGTGCACGTGCGGTAACCGTGGCGATCCATGTGCCGTAGGAGGCGACAGACGAACTCGCACACGAGGTCCGCCTTCAGTGTCCACGACGCATTCGTGTACCCGAGCGCCATTGCCATGTTCGGCACGCCGCTCAACATCGTTCCTTTGTAGTTCAGCGAGTCCTTCGGGTGGAGCGCGCGTCCGTCAACGGTGAGCGTCATGCCACCAAGGAGCATCAGCTTGAGGCCCGTTGCGGTGACGACCAGATCGGCGTCGAGATGCGTTCCGGATTTCAGCGCGATGCCGGTCTCGTCGAAGTGGTCGATCTGATCCGTGACCATCTGCGCGCGACCTGTCGAGACCGCCTTGAACAGATCGCCGTCGGGCACGAGGCAGAGGCGCTCGTCCCATGGCGCGTAGCGCGGGGTGAAATGAGTGTCCGCGTCAGCGATGCCGGCTTCCTTCAAGCGACCGGTCACGCGCCCGACGAGGAACTTCTTCGAGTGATTCGGGAACGCGCGACAGTATCCGTACAGGCCGGCGGAGAGCATGACGTTCTTCCAGCGCGTGACGTTGTAGGCGCGGGATTCGGGGAGCTTCGCGCGCAAGAAGGACGCGATCGGATCCACGCCCGGCGCGGACAGGATGTACGTCGGCGAGCGCTGCAGCATCGTGACCTTTGCAGCGCTCTTCGCCAGCTCGGGCACGAGCGTGACCGCCGTGGCGCCGCTTCCGATCACGACGACGCGCTTGTTCGCGTAGTCGATGTCGGGCGTCCACTGCTGCGGATGGACCACGCGCCCGCGAAAGCGGTCGATCCCAGGGAAGTCCGGCGTGTAGCCGCCCGCGTAGTCGTAGTAGCCGCTGCACATGAAGAGGAACCCGCATGTGAGGCGCTCGGTCTCGCCGGTTTGGTTCTTGAGGACCTCCACCGTCCATCGGGCGGCGTCGCTCGACCAGGACGCCGAGAGCACCTTGTGACCGAAGCGAATCTTCTCGTCGATGCGGTGCTCACGCGCCGTCTCGCGCACGTAGGCGAGGATCGCGGGGCCGTCGGCGATCGCCTTCGCGCCCGTCCACGGGCGAAACGAATAGCCGAGCGTGTACATGTCCGAGTCCGAGCGAATGCCTGGATAACGGAAGAGATCCCATGTTCCCCCGATCGCGTCACGCGACTCGAGGATCGCGTACGACTTGTCAGGGCACTTGGTCTGTAAATGATAGCCCGCCGCGATGCCCGAGAGCCCCGCGCCGACGATGAGCACGTCGTGGTGATTCACGCACCACAGCCTAACACCGCTCGGCCGGCGGGTCGGCTCCGCCCTCGGTCATCGCCCACGCGGTTGCCGGCGACGAGTGTACGCGAACAACGCGACGAGGCCCGCGAGACCGGCGAAGCTCTCGAGCGGCCCCGAGCTCCCATGTCCCGTCGCGTTGCATCCGCCGCTGCTGGAGCCGTCGGTGGCGTGGCCGCCGCCACCATCCGTACTGGAGCTTCCACCCGAACCACCGCCACCGCTACCACCGCCGCCGCCCCCGCCGGACGCGGCGAGCGTGCAACACTGGACGTCCGCAGCGCCGGGACATAGGCCAGGCGTCGATACGTGGTCGCCGAGCGCGGCGCACGCGGCGGTGGTGATGCACTCGCCCGTCTCGCCAGTGCTCGCCACCGTGCACGACGGGCCGGCGTCAGCGAGGCCGCCATCGGATGGGACGTCGGAGCCGTAGGCCGCATAGACCTTCTGTGCGTCGGTGACGCGCGCGCTGGCGTCGCATGCGCCGCACCCTTCGAAGTCGCTCATGAACGCGTTGACCGCGGCGTTCACGGTGGTCGCCGCCTTCAACTTGGCGAGGCCATAGCCGGAGAACGTCGTGAGCTCGAACCAGATGAAGTCGAGCTGCAGACCGAGCGACGTCGCGCTCATTCCGTGCATCGAGGCATAGGCCTTCACGTTGTCACCTGCGGTCACGTCCCAGCGCGCCCCCACGGACCACTGCGCGATGCCGCGACCTGGGCCTCCGCTCTGCACGGCCGCGGGATCCATGCCGGACTCGATGTCCAGATTGCCCACGATGCCGGCCGCCTGCACGCCCGTGAGCCCCTTGCCGATGAAGTAGTCGTATGCGGTCTTGTCGTTCGCGTTCAGCGCAGCCACGCTCTCACCGAGGTTCTCGATGGGACCGGCGACCTCGCACGAGGGCAGCGCGAGCAGGAACCCAGAAGCGATGGCCGCGCGACGAAGAAGGCTTGTCACGCTCCGATCGTAGCACCTCGGTCGTCTCGCTGACCCCCGGGAGATCAGGCCACCGGGACGCTGGTGCTCGGTCGATGATGGAGCACGACCTCGGCGCCAGGTAGCGCGGCGATCGAGATGGTGGCCGCCGGCTGGAAGGACAGCGCCTCCTCCGGCCCCCCCATCCGCTCGTAGAACCTCGCCGCTACGCGATCCATTCGCACTTGCCCGATGTCCTCGAAGACCTTTCGCCATGTGCCCGCGTGGCTCATGGCTCGCACGAAGAGCTCGGCGCGCTCGAAGTTGAGCGTGTGTCGCACGATCGTATGGCGAACCATGGAGAGGCCCGCCGCCTTCCACATCTGCGCCATGCGGTCGCGCTCTGCGTTGATGCGATGCTGACGGAACGGCACGCTGGGCTCGAGCTCCTGCAGGCACTCGGCAAGGACCTGCGAAGGGTCCTCGTTGTCCGGTGGTCCCCACGTGAGGATCCCGACCTTGCCGTTCGGTGACAGGGCCGAGGCCCACGCGCTGAGGACCTGGGCGCGGTCTTCGAGCTGCCACAGACCGAACGCGCAGATGATCTCGTCCCAGGGCGCGCCAGTCGTGTCGGAGGCGTCGGCGACGGCGCACGTGACCGGGGTCAAAAGTGCGGCGCGGTCGACGTCCTCCTTGCAGATCCGGATCATCTCCGGGCTCGCGTCGGTGGCGCGCACGCGCCCGTTCGGCCCCACCGTGCGCGCGGCCGCGATGACCTCGGAGCCAGGCCCCGCGCTCGTCACCAGCACGGAGGCGCCCTCCGCGATCGCGAGCTCGCGGATCAGATCCGCATGGTACGGAACGAAGCGAGGCACCCACTCTTCGAGGTACCCGACGGCAGCAAGATCCCAGGGCGTTCCCACACGCACAGCATACATCAACTCGGGGGCGGCACGGACGCGGACGCGGACGAGGACGAGGACGAGGACCCGCCCCGCAACGAGGCCCCTTCACGTGGTTTGGGAACGGGACTAACCTCGCACGTAATGTCCGAATCCACACCCGAAGCCAAGCTCGCCCGCACGTCCCTCTACGAGGATCACGTTCGCCTGGGCGGCCGCATGGTGCCGTTTGCCGGCTACGAGATGCCTGTACAATACACGGGCATCGTCGACGAGCACAACGCGGTCCGCAAGGCGGCCGGCCTGTTCGACGTCTCGCACATGGGTGAGATCGAGATGACCGGCGAATGGGCCGAGTCCGTCGTGGACTACCTGGTCACGGGCAACGTGAAGACGCTCCAGGATGGGCAGGCGCTCTACACGTGCACGTGCAACAAGGAGGGCACGATCCTGGACGATCTCATCGTCTACAAGATCGCGAAGGACCGCATCCTGATCGTCTGCAATGCGGGAAACCGCGACAAGATCACGAAGGTCTTCAAGAGCGCCGCGGAGAACCACTGCGAGTACAAGGACCGCAGCGACGAGACGGCGCTCATCGCGCTCCAGGGCCCGAAGGCCTTTGACGTGCTCGCGCGCGCCGGCAAGGACGCGGCGGAGCTCGTGAACCTTGCGAGCTTCCATTTTCGCGACGTGGTGATCGCCAACGTGAAGTGCACCGCGGCGCGCACGGGCTACACGGCCGAGGATGGCATGGAGATCTTCTGTGCGTGGAAGGACGCGCCCGCGCTCTGGAACCAGCTGCTCGAGCTCGGGAAAGATCTGGGCGTGAAGCCATGCGGGCTGGGCGCGCGCGACACGCTTCGCCTGGAAGGGCGCCTCTCCCTCTACGGCAACGACATCGACGAGACCACGAACCCGCTCGAGGCAGGCCTTGGCTGGATCGTGAAGCTCGACAAGCCGGACTTCGTTGGCAGGGAAGCGCTCGTCGCGATCAAGGCGAAGGGCCTCACGCGGAAGCTCGTCGGCTTCGAGGTCACCGGCAAGGGCATCGCGCGCCACGGCTACAAGCTGCGCGACCTCACGGGCAACGAGGTCGGGCTGTGCACGAGCGGGAGCCCCGGCCCCACCGTCGGCAAGAACATCGGCCTTGGCTATCTGCCCACCGCCATGTGCGAGGTGGGCACCAAGTTCTTCTGCGACTGTCGTGGCAAGAACATCGAAGCAGTCGTCGTCAAAACCCCCTTCTACAAGCGAGCGAAAGCGTCATGAGCGACAACAGTGACAAGTCATTTCCCACGGACCTCAAGTACACGAAGGACCACGAGTGGGCGAAGGTCACCGGCTCCGAGATGACCGTGGGCATCACGTCGTTCGCCGTGGAGCAGCTCGGTGACGTCACGCTCGTCAGCTTCGACGTGAAGGTCGGGGACACGATCACGGCCGGCAAGGGCTTCGGCACCATCGAGAGCGTGAAGACGCTCTCCGATCTGTATGCGCCGGTTTCCGGAAAGGTCGCCGCCCTCAACGGCGAGCTCGACGCGAAGCCGGAGCTCGTGAACGAGGACTGCTTCGGCAAGGCGTGGATGATCAAGATCACGCTGGACGACGGCAAGGCCGGCGACGCGCTGCTCGACGCCGCAGCCTACGCCGCGCACGTCAAGGCAGCAGGGTGACCGAAGGGCCGAAGATCGACGGCTACGACGTCTGGGGCCGCCTGGGAGGGGGCGGCATGAGCGATGTGTGGCTGGCAAAGCACGAGGCGCTCTCGGTCCCCGTGATCGTGAAGACGATCCGGAAGGACGTCCGCGACGCGCTCGGACAGGAGATCGCGGAGGCAAGGCTCTTCGAGGAAGCGCGGCTCATGGCGCGCGTGAAGAACCCGCGCGTGGTGCGCGCCACGGACGCGGGTCTCGCCGGCAACACGCCGTACCTCGTGGAAGAGTACGTCGACGGGATAGATCTCGCGGAGCTCGATCGCCGGCGGCGCGCCGCCATCGGGCTGGGCCTGCCGCTCTGGTTCGTCGCCACGGTGCTGCGCGAGACCTGTGACGCGCTCCACTCGGCACACCAGGCCGGCGTCATCCATCGCGACGTGAAGCCGTCGAATGTATTTGGCTCGTCGGACGGTGTCCGCCTGGGCGATTTTGGCATCGCCGTGATGCGCCACGAGAACCCACGCGAGGCCACCAGCGGCACGGTGCGCTTCATGGCGCCCAAGCAGTTCCGCGGCGAGAAGATCGATCGCCGCACGGACGTCTTCGGCGCCGGCGCCACCGCATGCGATCTCCGGTACGGTCGCGTCCCGTTCGACTCCATGGACGAGACGCTCGCGCCCGACGTGCTCCCCAAGCTGCCGCCGCCGCGCACGCCCGAGGAGGCGTTCTTCCAGACGACGATCCGCTGCATGCTCGAGAAGCAGCCCGGCAGGCGCCTTGCCACCTGCGCGGAGGCCGGGCGGCGGTTCGGTAGCCTTGCCCGGATGCTTGCGCCCGCGCCGTTCGGCGCAGTGCAAGTCGATCGCCACGCGCTCCGCATCGGGCCGTGCACGCTCTTCCTGGAAGTGGGCGACCTCGCGTACGCGAAGGTGGACGTCATCATCAACTCGGCGTACGCGAACATGCAGATGCGTTCGGGCGTGGGCGACTCACTTCGGCGCCTGGGCGGCGACGACATCGAGGAAGACGCGCTCCGCTCTGGCGAGCAGCCCCTCGGCACCGTCGTGCTCGGCAAGTCCGGCGCGCTCCGCACGAAGCACGTCCTCCACGCGGTCAGCGCATGGAACGGCGTCTCGTGCGTGGGCCGCGCGGTCTCACGCGCCATGCTCACCGCGGACGAGCTCGGGTGCCGCACCGTCGCCACCGTGGCCCTCGGCACCGGCGCCGGAAAAGTCAGCATGGAGATGTGCGCGCACGCGATGATCCGCGCGCTCCGGTGGCGTGCGCTGCTCGGCGGGATGCGAACGCGAGAGATCTACGTGTACTTCCCGGACGAGGAGAAGCGCCGGATCTTCCAGGAGGTCGCCGAAGAGTCACTGGTGGACCTGGAGACGCAGCCCATTCTTCACGAGCTTGGCTTGCCCGTGGAGGCCCAGGAGGTCCGCGGTGAGGGCGCCACCTGCATGGATACGAGCAACCCGACCAGCTCCGGGCGCGCGACCGAGGACTGACCGACCGTGGGGACGACCCTCGCAGGCCTGTCGCTCATGGTGGAGCCCGACTTCCTCGGCGCGACGCTGCCGCTCTTCGAGGAGGGCGTGGTAAAATGCGTGGAGTGGAGCGTGGACCTGGGATGGAGCGCGCGCGGCATCCCCGACTGGCTGCACGACCTCCTTGCGGAGTACGAAGCGAAGGACGCCCTCTACGCGCACGGCGTCCACTTCTCTCCGTTCTCCGCGGAGTGGCAGCCCGAGAAGGACTCGTGGCTCGCGAACCTGTCGCGCGAGCGCGAGGCGCGCAAGTACCGCACGCTCTCCGAGCACGTGGGCTTCAGCACGGTGCCCGGCGTGCGGATCGGCGCGCCGTTTCCGTTTCCATTCTGCGCGGCGGCGCGAGAGCTGGGCGTTTCGCGTCTGCGGAAGCTGCACGAGGTGTCGCGTGTCCCCGTGGCTCTCGAGAACCTGCCACTCGCGTTCTGCGAGGCGGACGTGTGGGCGCAGGGCCCGTTCTTGCGCGACGTGCTGTGCGGCGCGGACGGGCTGCTCCACCTGGACGTGCACAACCTCCACTGCCAGCTCGAGAACTTCGGATGCGATCCGGTCGCGTTGCTCGAGACCTACCCGCTCGAGCGCGTGAGGACGATGCACGTATCTGGCGGCTCGTGGGCCGATGCGAGAGACGCGCGCCACCCGCACGTGAGGCAGGACACGCACGACGATGACGTCCCGAAGGGCGTATTCCAGCTGCTGGAGCAGGCGCTGAAGAGAGCGCCGAACGTGGAGGCCGTGTTCCTGGAGAGGCTGGGCGGGACGATGACGAGCGAGCGGGACGCGGAGCAGTTACGTGCAGACTACACGCAAATGGCGAGCATCGTAACGACCTCGACCTCGACCTCCACCTCCACCTCGACCTCGACCTCCACCTCCACCTCCACCTCCACCTCCACCTCCACCTCCACCTCCACCTCCACCTCCACCTCCACCTCCACCCTCGACGATCTCGCTTCCTACCAGCGCTCGCTCATCGATGCCCTCCTTCGGGGTGAGGACGCAGCAGAGGCGTTTCGTGCGGCGTCTCCTCCGGAGTGGCGAGCGATTACAAATGGCTACGAGCCTCGGATGCTTCGGCTCGCCGCTCGCATCGCGAACTCGTATACCCTGAAGGACTGATGATCCCCGAGCATGTCCTTCGCAAGATGCGCGCTGCATTGCTCGTCGCTGGTGCTGCTGGCTGCGCGCGGACGGGCGCATCCGCGGACGCGGGGCCCGTGGCGGATGGCAGCACGGGCGGCGCGTGACGAACCTGTCTGGTCAGAGCGATCTCGCCGGCGCCACTGCAACGGCTCGCTTCAGATTCGTCGTGCAGAAGTAGTCACGCGCTGCGCGGTGCCGCCGGCGCCACGCGGTGAGGTCGCACCACGAGCCACGCGCCCGCGAGCACCAGCCCGCCCCCCACCGCCCCCAGCCACGTGAGCCTCTCCCCGAGCAGCGCGATGGAGAGGAGTATCGCCACGATCGGCTCCAGCAGCGCGACCGTCGCCGCGAGGCTCGCGTCGATGCGCCGCACGCTCCATGCGAACAGGAGCCCGCCGAGCGCCCCCGGGCCGATGGCGGCGAGCGCGAGGATCAGCACGGGCGCGGGCGTGAGCTCGGACCACGCGTGCAGGCCAGAGACCAGGAGCAGCACGGGCAGCGCAAAGATTCCGTGCCACGCCATGAGCTCGCTTCCGGAGAACGAGCCCGTGAGGCGCTTGTTCATGATCACGTTGCCCGCGTAGAACACGGCGGACAGTAGCCCGAAGCCCGCGCCCACGAGCTCTGCCCGCGTGCCGGACACCGCCCACGGACGCAGCATGAAGGCGAGTCCCACGAGCGACAGCGCGATGGCCGCGAACGTCGCGCGACGAACGCGCTCCCGCAGCAGCATCGGAGCGAACACGGCGACCAGCAGCGGTCCGGTGTCATGGGTGAGCGCCGCCACGGCCACGCTCGCGATCTTGTACGCGTAGAACAGGCACATCGCGTTCAGCGCGTCCCCCACGCCAAGCCACACGACGCCCAGCCATTCGCGCGGCGAGGCCTTCTTCTGGACCCGATCGAATGGCACGAACGCGAACGAAACCACCGCGATGACGGTCATCACGATCGCGGTCTTCACAGACGCGGGGACCGCACCCTTCGAGTCCGCGTAGCGCAGGAACAGCGGCCAGCTGCCCCACATGCACGCCGCCGCGATCACCATCGCGATGCCGCTGGCGCGCCTGCTCACGGTTTGTCCGAGAGCTCCTTCAGGGTCGCCACCAGGTTGAGCGCCTCCAGGGGCGTGAGCTTGTTCGGGTCCAGCGAGCGGAGCGTCGCGAGCGCTGGGTGCGGCGGTGGCGCATTCTGGAACAGCCCGAGCTGCGGGCGCGCGACCAGATCCTTCTCACCCGCCTTCCCCTCCTCGAGCCCACTGAGGATCGCGCGTGCACGCGCCAGCACGGGCTCGGGCATCCCGGCGAGCCGCGCGCACGCCACGCCGTAGCTCTGCGACGCGGGCCCCGCTTCCAGCTTGTGGAAGAACACCAGGTCGCCCTCGTGCTCGCGCGCGGTCACGCTGTAGTTCGCACAACGCGGGCGGGACTCCGCGAGCTCGGAGAGCTCGTGATAGTGCGTCGCGAACATCGCGCGGCATTTGATTGCATCATACAAGTATTCAGCAACGGCCCACGCGATCGAGAGACCGTCGTACGTGCTGGTGCCGCGGCCGATCTCGTCCAGGATCACGAGGGAGCTCTTGGTAGCGCGGCGGAGGACGTTCGCGGTCTCCTTCATCTCCACCATGAACGTGCTCTCGCCCCTGGAGAGGTTGTCGCTGGCGCCCACGCGCGTCAGCACGCGGTCCACCACGCCGATGCGGGCGCTGCGCGCAGGGACGTAGCTGCCCATCTGCGCCAGCACGACGCACAGCGCGACCTGCCGCATGAGCGTGGACTTGCCGGCCATGTTCGGTCCCGTGACCACCCAGAGCCGCGCGAGATCGGACGTGTCCTTCGCGAGCGCATCCGCGTCGAGAAGGATGTCGTTCGGGACGAACCGGCCTGCCGCGGCCAGGCGCTCCACCACGGGATGACGGCAGTCGGTGAGCGAGAGCGTGCGGCTCTCATCCACGGTCGGACACACGTAGTCGTGCAGGTGCGCGACCTCTGCGAGGCCCGCAGCGACGTCCCACTCCGCGAGCCGCTGCGCCACCTGTCGCAGGCGATCCACGTACGCGCCCAGCTTCTCGACCAGCGCGGAAAACAGCGCGGACTCCAATGCGCCGGCGCGGTCCTCGGCCGACAGGAGCTTCTGAGCCAGCGTGTCGAGCTCGTCGGTGGTGTAGCGCTCACCGTTCGCGATCGTCTGCTTGCGGCGCCACGTGTCGGGGGCCTTGCCCACGTGGGAGCGGGTCACTTCGATGTACCAGCCGAACACGCGCGTGTACCGCAGCTTCAGGCTCTGGATCAGCGTGGCGTCGCGCAGACGCGTCTCGAGCTCCGTGATGTGGTTCTGGCCGCCGCGCGCAAGATCACGTACGCCATCGAGCTCCTCGTCGTAGCCCTCGCGGATGACGCCGCCGTCCGCGAGCTTCAGCGGCGGCTCTGGCGCGATCGCATTCTCGAGCAGCTCCTCGATGTCGCCACATGGGGGCAAGAGCTCGCCGTCCGAGGAAAGCGCGGCCCGCACTTCCGCGTCGCGGCTCTTGCCGATCTCACCGGTGAGCTCCGGCAGCACGGAGAGAGAGGCGCGAAGCGCAGCCAGATCACGCGGCTGGGCGCGGCGCGTCCCGATCTTGGTCGCGAGGCGCTCGATGTCCTGCGTGCGACCGAGCAGCGCGCGTACCTTGGCGCGCAGGGGCGTGTCCGTGGCGAAGACCGTGACAGCGTCTTGCCTGCGGCGAATGTCCGCCACGCGCAGCAGCGGGCTCGTGAGGCGGCGACGGAGCAACCGTGCGCCGGCCGCGGTCTTCGTCTCGTCGATCATGGTGATGAGCGCGCCGCGCGTCTCGCCGTCCATCGTGCGCAAGAGCTCCAGGTGGGTCTGCGTGGACTCATCCATCACCAGCGTCTGCCCGAGCGGATAGAACGTGAGCCGCGCGATCGCAAGCGCACCCTGCGGCTCGCAGGCCTTCGCATACGAGAGCGCACGCGCCGCCGCCACACGTGCCGCCGCGCTCTTCACGCTCCTGTCCGCCTCGCCCTTGCCAAGGACGGATGCGAGCTCGCGATCGGCCTCCGCGAGCAGAAGACCCGACGGCACCTCGCGCACGGCCAGCTTCGGCTTGCTCGCACGCACGCGCGTCGCGAGGTCCTTCGCGTCGGCCGGGACCAGGAGCTCCATCGGGTCCAGCCGCACGACCTCAGCGACCGCAGTCGAAAGGTCGTCAGCCTCGCAGCAAGAGAACTCACCGGTGGACACGTCCAGCAACGCGATGCCGAAGGACGACTCGAACGCAGTCACCGCGCACAGGAACGCGTTCTTCGTGGGCGACAGGCCCATGTCGTCGTAGGCGATCGCGGGCGTGACCACGCGTACGACGTCGCGCGGTACGAGGCCCTTCACGGTCTTCGGATCCGCCATCTGCTCGCAGATCGCCACCTTGAAGCCCTGGTCGAGCAGCCGCTGCAGATAGGAGCTCGCCGCGTGATGCGGCACGCCCGCCATCGGGATCTCCTCGGGGTGACCCTTGTTGCGCGCCGTCAGCGTGAGGTCGAGCGCGCGCGCCGCCGTGACGGCATCCTCGAAGAACAGCTCGTAGAAGTCGCCCATGCGAAAGAAGAGGAGCGCATCCGGATAGCGCTCCTTCGCGGCCAGGAACTGCCGCATGACGGGCGTGTCGCGCGGGGATCCCTCGGCCATGGGTCGATCAATAGTACGGCGCGTGGGAGAGGGAGAGCACGTTGAGATCGACGAGCATGAGCCCCTGCGCCTCACCGTCGACGATCGCGACCTGCCCGAGAGAGTCGATGAACTTCATCGACTGAGGCGACACCGCGGTGGTGGTGGACGCAAGGTTGACGAAGAGCGGCTGGAACTGCCCGCGCGTCGTGAACCGCCACTGCGCGTCGCGAAGCGGATAGAGGTCCACGAAGCCGCTCTGATATCCGTTCACGACATAGAACGAGAACATGGGATTGCGCATTGCGAGCGGCGTGTTGCGACCGATGTGCGTCTGATCCGAATGCAGGAGCGTGGGGTCCGTGCCCTTGCCTCCTTTCGTGATCTGCGAGACCACGGGGGCCCGCGCGTTGAGGAGCGCCTCGCGCGCGTTGCACGAGAGCACGCACTGGCCGCCGAGCGCCTCGGTCACGTGGTGCAGGAAGCCGTTCTTGGCGCCCTGTGCGACCCACTCGCCGCCGGTTCGTACGTTGAACTGCACCTGGCTGTGGAAGCAGCACTGCATCAGCTTCAGGAAGGACTTGTTGCTCTCGTTCTTACCAAGGACCTCGCGAGAGCTCGTGGATGCTACTTGAGGATTGGAATAGCCGTAGCGGCTGACAACCAGGCGATCCTGGTAGGCCTCCAGAACCGGGAAGTCGCGCTGGACGCTCATGTCCGGGTTCACGTTCTCACCGCTGCCGAACGTGGTCGCGCACGCGTCATACTTCTTCTGCGGGGTGCTCACGTCGAGGTCGTCGATCGCCCAGCACGCCTGCGAGCTCAAGCTCCAGTACGGGTCGCCAACGGGGAGAATGTCCTCCTTCAGCTGCACGTAGTCGGCGATCTTGCGATCGAGCCGTTCAGGCACGAAGAGCCCTTGCTTCGTGGCAGCGGCGACGATCGCTGCCGCCTTCTGCTGACCGATGCGGAAGTCTTCGACGCCGCGGCGGCAGAAGAGGCCCTGGTCCGTCGTGATCGTGAGCGTCTGGTAGTCGTCCGTGGTGGAGAGCGCTCCTGCGAGGCCCTTCACGTTCGGGCCGAGCCCTTCGTAGGTGACGGACCAGTCCTGGTCGAGATGCACCTCGGGCGATTCGAAAGAGAAGCGCACGTTCGGCGATGGCAGCGGCGTCTCGGCGCGCGCCGGATTCGGATCGCTGGCAACGTTCGCCTCGTTCGGATCTGCGTATTGCCCCTTGGCCGTGGGCAAGAGGACCGGCACCCGCGTCTCGTCGGGCGTCGCGGACTGGACCGCGCCGTTGACGAATAGCTGCGGGAGCACGTCGACGCGCGGAAGGTGGTTGCCGAGGGCCGGATCGTTGCGGAGGTACTGCAAGCTGCGCGAACGGTGCGGCGCGCTGACGGGGAAGAATCCCTCGAGCGTCACGGGAGATGACAGCGAGCCTGCAGCCGTCACCTCGGCCACCGCGCTGGCGCGGTACGGGTCTGGCGAGCCGCCTTCGAGGACGCGCTGCTGGGGAGGAGTGATCAAGCTGGGAAATTGATTGATGACCTCGTGCGTCCCCACGTTGCCGCCGTCGCCAGCGTCACCGGGATCGTTGGGCACGACCGAAATCAAGCCCATCGGATCTGGCCTGCGGCAGGGCGCGTCCCAATCGTCGACGTCGATCGCGACCATCGCGCCGGTGGTGAGCGTCGCGAAGCCGAAGATGCCGCGCAGACGGTATGGCGAAGGCCCGGCGATTCCAGAGATGCCCGGCGGACCGATCGTCAGCGGGGAATTCGCACGGTAGAACACGCCCAGATCCGGAACGCCGGTGGGATCGCCGCGGAGCGCGGAGCCAGCGTTCGGGTTCGGGTTGCACAGGAGGCCGGTGAGGGCCGCGCCAGTGGCGTTCACGTCGAACGTGAGCGGCCACTCGTTGCGTGCGAAGGCGAGCGTGGCGACGGGCGAGCTGAAGGAGATGCGGTCCGGCGCCTGGAACGGGTTGGTCTCGGCGTGCGGACGCGTGAGTGGTGAGCGAGAGCTGTTGTCCGGGTTGGTCACGTCGTAGACCATGAGCGTGCCCTCCCTCGCGTCGATCGCGTAGAGGTAGCGCTTGAACTCGCGCGTGGGCGGACTGACCGCGATCTGCGAGACGGTGACGCGGCGACTCGGGTCGGTGATGCTCGTGGCGAGCAGGGGCGCGAGCTCCTTCACGGCACCGTTGCGAAGATCGATCACGTGGATGAGCGGGAGCACCGCATCTGCGACGTAGTAGATCTGTCCGCTCAACGCCGAAGCGCCGCCGCGGGCCGCGAGCTCGGGGGGGGCGTCGATCGGAAGGCCCGAGTCCGGCGTGAAGCCAGCGCCGACCGCGCAGATCCCAGCGCCCGTCGAGGGCACTTCTTCCGCGGGCGCGCCGCCGTCGACGTACTTGATTCCATCGTCCCATGCGGGACCCGGCTGCACCTGCGAAGGCGCAAAGGCGCCACCCGCGAGCTCGATGGCGCTGGTGATCGGGCACTTCGCCAGCGAGCCGGGCGCGACCTGTGGGCCTGCATCCGTGAGTAGCGCGGCGCCGCGCAGGAACGGTCGCGGATCGATCGTGATGATCTTCGCGGACGTGCGCGCATCACCCGGAAGCACCACGACGACCTCGTAGCCTAGCTGGTCTGGCGCGGCCGTCGGGCCGGTCATGCCACCGTCGCCAGCGTCGCTCGCGCCGCCCTCGGTGTCGGCGTCCGTCACGTCGGCATCGGTGCCGGCGGACGTGCCGGCATCAGTCGGGCTGGTGGTGGCGAGGATGCGGGTGGGGACGATCGCAAGCGCGCCGGGCACCTGCGGGAGCGCGCACGCGGGCCAGTTCGTGATCTTCGGCCGCGACGAACCCGGGGCGCCTTGCCAATCACCGAGGACCTCGTCGTTACGGAGCGCATAGATCGCGGGCTTGTTGACCTCCGCGGCGGCGACGAACGTGAGGAGGCCGTCGGGGGTGACGGCAATGTCCGTGGGGTTCTTGCCCACGACATGAAAGTTGAAGCCGGGCGTCGCCTGATCGATGTCGACGACGGTGCCCTGCGTGAGATCGACCACGGCGACCTCGCCGCGTCCGAGCTGCGTGACCAGCGCGAAGAGATGGTACGGCAGGTACGTGCCATCCACGCCTGCGGGGACGGGCGCGCAGCGGCTCTGCGGCTGCGGCGTGGGCTTGATGAGCGTGCCGTCCGTGAGGTTGAGCACTTGCATGCATACTACATCCACCTTCTGCGCGCGCTCGAAGGTGCGCACGGGGACGGCGGTCGGCGTGGTGGTGCAGCTGGTCAGCAGCGCGGAGCCCGCGCCCATGGCAAGAAGCACGGCAGCGCAGAGCAACAACGCGGCGCCCAGAGTTGCAGCGACACGACGCGGACGGCTCTTCACTGGGTCCCCTTCGGAAGAGTGGGCGCGCCCAGCGCGAACACGGGGAGCTCGAAGGTGGTCTTGTCAGCGCGCGAGTTGTCGAGGTCGATCACTTGGATGAAGGATTCCGTGAAGCTCGCGAGATATGCGAACCGGTAGCGATGAAGGCCGATACCAGGCTGGTGCAGGTCGTCCGGGACCTTGGTGCGGGCAGCCACGTCCTCCATGTCGAACGGATCGAACGCCATCGCGAACGGGCCCGGCGCGGCGCGGAAGGAGCCCTCCATGATCTGTGCATCGGGGTCGTAGACGAAGAGCGTGGCGGAGTCGAAGCAGACGATGAAGACGCGGAGCGCGTAGTTGCCGTCCTGATCGACGATCGGCGCGAGATACACCTTTGACGGCCCGGACGAGAGCGGCACGTTGCCGTAGAGCACGAATCGATCGGCGTCGTAGCTGCCGTCGTCCGCCGAGCCGCCGAGCTCACCGACGAGCAGCGCTGCGGGCGAGCGATTCGCAATGAAGATACGCGCGGGCGTGCGCGCACACGCCTGCATCTTTGCGACGAACTCCGGATTGGTCGGGTCCGCCGGCTTCACCGTGGCGCGGACCTTCGCCTTGCACGCAAGCCGCGGCGAGCGATCGATCGCGATGCCGCGCGAGTCCGTGCCCGCCGAGCTGGCCGTGACGCCGAACTTCGCCTCGTCCAGGAGGAACGGGCGGCGGAGCGTGGGCAGCTGCGTGGTGCCGTCGTCCGAATAGTAACGGAGGCGGTGGACCTCGGGCGCGGCGCGGGTGGTGAGCAGGAACGCTGGCCGCGGCGACTTGCACGAGTCGTCGAAGCAAGTGAGCGCGCGGTCGTGCGGGATGCTGAACACGCCGTTGCCGCCGATCGGCAGGCCGTCGAGCACGTACTCGATACCCGGCACGGTCACGTCGCCCACGGCGCCGAGGCCGGCGGTGAAGAGGCTCGCCTTGGTGTCCGTCTGATGCGTGATGACCAGCGCCTCGCCGTCCTGCGACTGCGCCATGCCGAACGGCTCACCGGGCATCGTGATCTCGCGCGTGTTGCCGGGCTCGCCGCCGCTGTTGCCTGCGTTGTGACCGCCGTTGCAGTGACCCTTGTTGGTCTCCGCTCCGCAGTCCAGCTTGAACACGTTACCGGCGCTGGGCGGATCGTCGACGGTGAGGTCGACCCACGTCACCGAAGCGTCGCCGCGCACGGGCACGAACAGGCGCGTGCCCGCCGCGTTGCACGAGGTCTCCCGATCGTACCGGGTGTCCTTGGGGCTCTGCGTTGGTGCCTGCTCGCAACGAAGCACCTGGAGGTCCGTCGCAAAGGCGCCGATGGTGACGGAGTCGCGAACGTACGCCGTCGAGTCCACGGGCGGCGCGCACGTCTCGCTGAGCGGCTGCCGCCTGCCGGTGCCATCGGTGCGGTACACGGGCGGGGGCGCCGGCGTTCCGTCCGGGTTCGTGCACGGATTGTCATCGGGCTGTCCCGACGTGCGTGCCGGACGTATGAGCGGGAGCTTCGGATCGCTGGGATCCTTGATCGCCAGGAGCACGTCCCGCCGGATCAGGTTCAGGTCGTAGCTCTGGATCGTGCCGCCGTTGTACTGGAGGTCGAAGTCGGAGTTGGCGACGTAGAGGACGTTGCCGCCCCTCGATACGTCGAGCCCCACGGGGAAATAGAGGATGTTCGGCGGCGGGGCCGAGCCGCTGCCGGCCTGATAGCAAGCCGCGACGATTCCGGCGACGCCCACCACGGGAAGCAGCCGCGCAAACGCGACACGCAAAAGCCAAGTCATGACGCGCGGCACACTAGCGCCATTTCGTCGGGGATCGCACCGAAAATACTGCGTGAAGCAGAGCCGTGGCGCGACTGCTCGCCGCGGTCGGCTCAGGGAGCGGGATAGTGCTGGCAGGTGCTCCGGTGGTGCTGGTAGCCGTACCAGGCGTTGCGACCCTGGCTCTGCCAGATCTCGAGCGCGCACGCGGTGTTCGTCGCGGGGTCGAACAGCTCCGACGCCTTGCTCGCGCAGCTCGAGTCGTGCAGGTGCACGCTGTTGATCTGGAAGAGGCCGTAGTCCGTGGTGCCGTTCTTGTTGTGACCCTGCGCGCGGTCGAAGAACGACGACTCGTACTTCGCGGTGCAGACCATCGGCCCGATCTCGGACTCGGGGAAGCCGGCGTTGCGGAGCAGGTCAGCGACCTCGGAGGGCGCGAGCTGGTTTCCGGCGAGGAGGGACTGTTCGTCCGTGGCCTGGCTGGTGTCCTC
>JANXLV010000230.1 GCA_025355005.1 Myxococcales bacterium
CCGCCGAACGAGATGCCGATCGTGGGCGACGTGATCTGGAGACAGTCGCCAAGGCCGACGTTGAGCTGCTTTCCGAGCGTGCGCCCGATCACCACGCCTGGAAGCGCAGCGACCAGCGCCGCGTCCTTGCAGGGATCGGGATCGATCGCGTCGGGGAGCACGTCGTCTTCGGGGAGCTGACTCGCGTAGCCGCCGTCCGGCGTGACGTCGCCAGCCGCCATGATCCCGGCGTCCTTCGTGTCCACCATCCTCGGGACCGGCGGCCCTTCCGGAATGTTCGCGGGAAGGACGCCGCCGTCCATCGCGGCGCGCATGTCGTCCTCGCGGATCTGGCGCTCGATCACGTCGAGTATGGAGCCCGACTGCGCGCCCGCATCCGGCTTTGCGGTGGGGGGATTCGACGGGCGGTACGGATCAGCCCCCTTCGGGCGCTCCGGCGGCTTCGCGCCTGCCTTCCGCAGTCCAGTGAGCGAGCCATCCGTGATGTGCTTCGGCAGGTCGAGCACCTTGGGCATGAGCTCCGGGTCGACGCCCTTCAGGAGCACACCCGTCGCCGTGCGCTCCCCGTGGGTGACCATCATGGGGTTGATGACGAAGGGCGCGACGCCGACGACGTGCGGCACCTTCTCCATCTCCTTCATGATGTCGCGGTACTCGCGGTAGTCGATCGAGTACTTGAGGACGAGCACGTGCGCGTTCACGCCGAGGACCTTCTCGCGGAACTGCTGCTGGAACCCGCCCGTGACGCTCATGACGGTGGCCAGCGCCGCCACGCCGAGCATGACGCCCAGCATCGCAAATGCGGTGCCCACGGAGATGAACGCGCGTTTCTTGGAGCGCAAGTAACGCAGCGCGAGCAGGAGCGGGTAGTCCATCGGAAAGCGAAACCGCCAGTTAGCACAGGTCTTCCCGGAAATGCGCTGAGGGGCGCCCGGATGTGTCCGATCTACGGGCGACCCCCACAATGTCGGATGTCACGCGTTGAGTCCGGTGGAAGGATTTCCAGATGCCTCCGAGCACGCTACGCTTTCTGCTGGTCAGGCCTGAAGAATGGACCCCCCCCGCCGCTACCCAGCGACTCTCGTCACGCCTGAGGACCCAAACGGGTCTGACGACGTCGGGCCGCCGACCGCGCGCAATCGCGACACCCAGAAGGCGGTCACGAATCCGGACATGCTCGCGCACGCCACGAGCGTTCCGCCGCCGCGTGCAGCTCTTTCGGATCCGTACTCCGGGAAGACGATCGATGGGCGCTACATCGTCGACTCGCTTATCGGCGAAGGCGGCATGGGCCTCGTCTACCTCGGCCGCCACAAGGTGATCGACAAGCGGGTCGCGATCAAGATCCTCCGCGGCGAGATGGCGCGCGACCTCGAGATGGTGCAGCGCTTCTTGAACGAGGCGCGCGCCGCATCCAGCATCGGCAACGCGCACATCGTCGATATCGCTGACTTCGGGCAGCTGCCCGACGGCGCGACGTACTTCGTCATGGAGTACCTGGACGGTCAGAGCCTCGCCGATCGCATTGCGGAGCGCGGCGGCATGGCGCCTTACGAGATCGCCGTCATCGCGCGCCAGATCGCGGAAGGCCTCGGCGCCGCGCACGACGCCGGGATCGTCCACCGCGATCTCAAGCCCGACAACGTGATGCTCATCCGTCGCGGCAACAACAACGACTTCGTGAAGGTCCTCGACTTCGGCATCGCGAAGGTCAGCGGCGAAGGCAAGCGCCTTACGCGCGCCGGAAGCGTGTTTGGAACGCCCCACTACATGTCCCCCGAGCAGTGCGCGGGCGCGCCCGTGGATCGCCGCACGGACATCTATTCGCTCGGCATCATGATGTACGAGATGGCGGCCGGTCGGGTCCCGTTCGACGCCGAGAACTTCATGGGCATCCTCTCGCAGCACATGTACAAGTCCCCCGACTCCCTCCGCTCGATCCGCACGGACCTACCCGTCGCGCTCGACGCGATCATCCTGCGCTGCATCTCGAAGAAGGCCGAGAACCGCTTCGACACGATGCAGGAACTCATCTCCGACCTGGACAAGTTCGTGGCCGGACAGATGCCGCAGTCCGTACCAGAGCTGATGAATCGGACCGCGACCGCGGACGCCGTGCCGGACTACATGTGGAATGATCGCTCGGGTGTCAACTCGGCGGTGCGGACGTCGCCGCTGGTGTCGTCGCCATCGCAGGCGAAGCTCATCGCCGGTATCGCTGGCGGACTGCTCGGGCTCATCCTGCTCACGACCTTCTACGTGGTGCGAGCAAAGTCGAGACCGACCGCGGAACCCGAGGACGGCGTCGCATCGTCCAGCCCATCCTCTACGCCGACGACCCCGGATCCGGTCGCGACAGGCGTGTCGACGAGCACCGGGCCAAGCGCGAACGGCGCGGGAGCTGGCCAGAACACGGCGAAGATCTCCGTGGTCTCCACGAGCCCGGCCCACGCGCACGTGTGGTTGAAGACCCTCGACGGCCTCGAGCAGGACCTGGGTCCTTCGCCGAAGGAGTTCAATCTCGAAACCAGCCAGACAGCGCAGGTCACGCTCAAGGCCAACGGTTACGTCGACAAGAAGATCGCCATCGATCCTGCGAAGGGTACGATCTACACGGACTCGCTGCAGCCCGTGCCGCAGCCTGGCGGACGTCCTGCGCCGCCGCCACCCAAGGCGTCTGCGACCGTCAAGCCGCCCGTGGTGAAGAAGACATGCCCTGTGGGGCAACACTGGCAGCCCGGGCTCCAGGACTGCATCGACAACTGACGCGTCACGGGACGCGGACGTACTGCGTGCCGTCATACGTGTACTTTACATTCGTTATTCCGCCCCACGGCAGGATGAGCGGCTCCACGGGGCTCTGCCCGGGCTGCTCTTGCTGCCAGGGGAACGTCTTCGCCGTCCAGCCGTGTGCGACCCCCGGACGGACGTCCACGTCGAAGCCTTTGCCGCTCCTGTTCGGGATGAACTGCACGAGCGCCTGCACGCGCTTC
The DNA here is from genome assembly GCA_025355005.1 of Myxococcales bacterium. Taxonomy (GTDB): domain Bacteria; phylum Myxococcota_A; class Polyangia; order Polyangiales; family Polyangiaceae; genus JANXLV01. The sequence goes on from JANXLV010000230.1 coordinate 2,994, forward strand.
TCACCCATCGATCGCCCGGTCTCGATCGCGAAGACGCGGGTGAGCGCCTCCTTGCGAACCTCGTAGACGAACATCGCGTCCACATCGACCTTGTCGCCGTTCGACGCCTGCATGTGCCTGGCGCCGCGCACCACCAGATCCGCGCCGCCGTCGCCGGTGAGATCGCGCGCGCGCATTTCGACGATGTCCGCCTCGTCCGTGAACTGGGTGAGCGTGATGCGGGCGTACTGCGTACCGCCGCGGAAGCCCGGGCCGAAGACGATGATGTCGCGCCCGATGAGCAGCACGCGCTCTGGGCGTGCGTCGCCATCGACGTGGACCTCGAGGTCGGCCTTGGGACGCACGCTCTCGGCGACGCCCTGATCCTTCCGGTACTGCGCGAGCATCTCCTTGCCGACATCCGAGCCAGTCCTCACCGCGGGAGTGGGCACGTCGCGCGGGAGCTGCGCGGTCGTCTGGCCGCCGTTTGCCGGGCCGTCACCCGTGGGCTTCGTGAGCGTGGGCGCCTGCGCGACCTCGCTTGCCTTCGTGAAGCGCTGCCCGTCGAACTTGAAGGTGCGCGACTTCACCGCGCCCCACGGCAGCAGCAGGTCGTTCGTGTCGCTCGCGAGCGGCTCCTTGAAGGTGTTCACGTCGAAGCCCTGCGCGGGCTCGGTCTGCACCTCGATCTCCTTCTTGCCGATGTGGAGGGAGTTGGTGATGCGGCCTGGCCCCGATGCGATCGCGATCTCCTGCGAGAAGACGATCGCGGGCTCGTCCGCGATGAACGACATGATCTCGAACAGCTCGTGGGTCGCGCCCTTCACCACGAATCGGCGGCGCAGCAGGAGGTCGTCCTTGCCGCGGCCCGTCGCGTCCTTCGCCTCCAGGCGCACCAGCTCCGCGCCGAGATCGCGGTAGTAGAACTGCTTGCCCTCGCGGTACGTCGGGCCGCACACCGTCAGCAGCTTGCCGAAGACGGACACGCGCTCCTTCATGCCGTCGCCGATGACGTCCGCATAGAGATCGATCTTGGGTACCTCGTTCTGGATGCCCTTCAGGGACAGCAGATTGTCGAGCACGGCTTGCTCGGGCTCCGTGGGCAGCGACGGCAGCTGCGCCGCGTGCGTGGCGTCGCCTGGGCCGGTGGCCACGGTGGCGACGAGCGCCTTGCCGTCGTAGTCGACGTAGCGAACGGCGCCGCGCATGCCCACGCGCATGGTGCGCGCCTCCGTGAAGGTGCTCCACGGGAGCACGGCCTCGAACGAGAGCCCGCCTTGCACCGGTGCCTCCACGATCTTCGCGCCGGGGATCTCCTCGCCCTTCTTTCCGAACGCGCCGAACTTCACCGTTCCCGCATAGTCGCCCGGGACACCCGGATAGATCGCGATGTCGTACGCGGAGAGCTGCCCACCCGCGGGGAACGCGAGTGAGAAGACCACGTGATCCTCGGAGTCCGCCATGCGCTTCGTGTGCGACGGCGACGCGTCCGTGATGAGGCCACCGACGTAGATCTTCTGGTCGTCGTACTGCAGCGACACGGAGAATTTCGTCGCGCTGTCGGCCTTGTCTGCCTTGGCGGAGAAGCTTGCGGGCCACTCCTTCAAGAGGCCGTCCATCTTCACGGGCGATTGCGGGTCGATCTGCTCGAAGCGCAGCGGCCCGTTGATCGCGGCCTCCGTCCCGCTGCCTTGCACCGTCTCCGTGAGCGACAAGACGCCACCTTGGGAAACCGCCTGGTTGCCGATCGAGTCGTCCGGTCTCTTGTCGCTGGTCGCGGCCTTCGGCGGAGGGCCGCCGCACGCGAGGAGGAAAAGAGGAATGGCGGCGATGAAGCGTGTCTTGTTCACACGCACTAGCTACCGCATATCGGGGCCGGGAGAAACGGTCACTCTGGCGCGGAGGCGCGCTTCGACATCGGCTCCAGATCGCGGCCGAGCGCGCCCCTTCGCTGCAACCACTTCGAGATCTCGATCGCGGGCACGATCGCAGCGGAGAGGCCGATCAAGAGGAGCCAGTCACGACCACCCAGCGCGAAGGTCTGGAAGATCTCGCGGAGGCTCGGGATGAGCACGCTCACGAGGTGGATGGCCGCGGAGAGGACCACCGCCACGATGAGCGGGATGGACACGAACGGCCGCAGCGAGAAGACGGACCGCGACGCCGAGCGACAGTTCCATGCGTGGAAAAGCGGCGAGAGCGCCAGCAACGAGAACGCCATCGCGCGGCCGTAGTTGATGCGGCTCTCCGGAGCCACGGCCCACTGCCACTTGTAGCAAGCGATCGCGAGGCCCCCCATGATGATGCCGACCACGAAGATGCCGACGTACTCACGCGTGCCGAGCAAGCCCTCGCGCGTCTTCCGCGGCGGCTCCATCATCTGCGAACCGTCCGGCGGATCGATGCCGAGCGCGAGCGCGGGCAGGCCGTTCGTCACCAGGTTGATCCAGAGGATCATGAGCGCCGACAGCGCGGGGAGATCCGGCGCGAGCGCGGCGATGAACACGGTCACCAGGAGGCCCATGTTCGACGACAGGAGGAAGAAGATGAACTTCTGGATATTGCGCCAGATCGCGCGACCCTCGCGCACGGCATGGACGATGGTGGCGAAGTTGTCGTCCGCCAGGACCATGTCCGCGGCTTCTCGCGCTACGTCGGTGCCGTCCTTGCCCATGGCCACGCCGATGTGAGCCTCACGCAGCGCGGGCGCGTCGTTCACGCCGTCACCCGTCATGGCCACCACGTGGCCCTGCTTCTTGAACGCGCGCACGATGCGCAGCTTCTGCTCCGCCGTGACGCGCGCAAAGACGCGGACGAAGTTCACCCGCGCGACCAGCTCTTCGTCGCTGAGCTCCTCGAGCTCGGAGCCAGAGAGGGCAGTGGCGCCTTCGTCCCAGAGCCCCAGCTCCTTCGCGATCGCGACGGCCGTCAGCTTGTGGTCGCCCGTGATCATGACAGCGCGCACGCCGGCCTCGTGGCACGCGTGGATGGCCTCTTTCACGCCGGGTCGCGGCGGATCGATCATCCCGACCAGACCCAGGAACGTGAGCTTCTGCTCGATGTCGATGCTCGGGCGATCGCTCTCGTCGGGCGCGCCGCCCTCCACCTTGGGCGCGTTCTCCGGCAGGCGGGACCCGTCCGAGAGCTCACGGCGCGCGATGGCGAGCACGCGCAGCGCCTCACCGCTCATCTCCTCGGCCACGCCGAGGATCGCCTTGCGGCGCGCGTCGTCCATGGGGCGCGTTCCTCCGGGACATGCCTCCATCTCGCACATGGGCAGGAGCACGTCTGCGCTGCCCTTGGTGTGCGCGACCTCCCTGCCGCCCGCGTCGAGCGTGACCACCGTCATGCGCTTGCGATCGCTGTCGAACGGGATCTCCTTCAGCATCTTCAGGGTGGGAGCGACGGACTCCCTGGGCACGCCGCCCTTCGCCGCGAGCGTGAGCAGCGCGCCCTCCGTCGGGTCGCCGATGATCTTGTAGACGCCGTCCTTCTTCTCGAGCTGCGCGTTGTTCGCGAGGGCCGCCGTTGCGAGCAGATCGCGAAGGGGCAGCGAAATCTGCTCCACGACGTTGCCGGAGGAGTCGAGGATGTCACCCTTGGGGTCGTAGCCAGTGCCCGTGGCCGAGTAGGCCTCGTCGCCAGCGTAGACCTTGCGTACGGTCATCTCGTTCTGGGTGAGCGTACCGGTCTTGTCGGAGCAGATGACGGTGGCGGCGCCGAGCGTCTCCACCGCGGCGAGCTTGCGGATGATGGCGCCGCGCTTTGCCATGCGCTGCATGCCGAGGGCGAGCGTGATGGTGGTGATCGCGGGCAGGCCTTCGGGGATGGCAGCGACTGCAAGGCTCACGGCCTCGAGCAGGAGGGTGTGCCACTTCTCGACGCCCTTGATCATACCCCACGCGAACAGCAGCGCGGACAGCGAGAGGCACGCCCACAGGATGCGCTTGCCGAAGTGATCCAGCTTCTCTTCGAGCGGCGTCCTTCGATCCGACGGCGCGCTCATCAGCGTGGAGAGCTTGCCCAGCTCCGTGAGCGGGCCCGTGGCCATGATGACCGCGCGGCCCTTGCCGCGGACGATCGCAGTGCCGAGGAACAGCATGTTTCGCTGGTCGCCCAGCGGTGCGTCGTCCGGGAGCTCCGCGCGTGCGTCCTTGGAGCTCGCCATGGACTCGCCAGTGAGCGCGGACTCGGACGCGGCGAGGTTGAACGACTGCAAGACGCGGGCGTCTGCGGGGATCGCGTCGCCCGCCTCGAGCTCCAGGATGTCGCCGCGGACCACCTGCGTGGCCGAGATGACCATGAGCGTGTCGTCGCGGCGGACGCGCGCGTTCGGCGTCTGCATCTTCTTCAGAGCGTCCAGCGCGGCCTCTGCGCGGCGCTCCTGGTAGTAGCCAAGCACCGCGTTCAGGACCACGATGAGCATGATCGCGATCGCGTCGCCGAAGCGCGCGAGCGCCGGTGCCGCCGAGTTCATCGCGCCGTTCACGATCGCGATGATCGCGGCACCGAGCAGCGTGAGCACGATCGGGTTCGTGAACTGCCCGAAGAACTGTTTGAGCTTGCTCGGCGGGTCCGGCGTGGGGAGCTCGTTCGGGCCGTCCTTCGCGAGGCGGGCCGCAGCGTCGGCGCTGGTGAGGCCCTTCTCGGGGTCCGTCTTCAGCGACGAGATGATCGCTTCCGTCTTCCCGGTATGGTGCTTCGCGGGCTTGGCCGCCTTGGGCGGCTTGGCATTGGACGATTTCTTGGCGTCTGACTCCACGATCGGTTCTCGGCACTCTACTATCTTTTCTAGATGGAAGGCCCCCTTGTTGCCGGCTGCCTCGTTGCGGAGAGCGTGGGCGTGCGCTTCGGGGAGCTCACCGCACTGTCCGGCCTGACCTTCTCCGTCGCGAGCCCATCGCTCCTGTGTGTGCTCGGGCCGAACGGCGCGGGGAAGACGACGCTGTTCGAGGTGCTGGCCGGGCTCTCCGCGCCCACCACGGGGCGCGTGCGGCTATTCGGTGAAGAGATCTCCGTGGGTCGCTATCCGAAGGCGAGGGTAGGCGTCGTCTTCCAGCGCGAATTCCTGCTCGACGAGGTGCGGGTCGGTGAGTACGCGGACCTCTTCGCGTCCGTGTTCGCGGTACAGGGCGGGCGCGAAAAGATCCTGCGTACGGCGAACCTGCTCGGCCACGAACAGAAGCCCGTCGCGCGGCTGTCCGGCGGTGAGCAGCAGCGGCTCTACATCGCGGCCGCGTGCGTTCACGAGCCCGAGCTGCTCCTCCTGGACGAGCCCACTAGCAACCTCGACCCACGCAGCAAGGAGGAGGTGGGACGCACGCTGCGTGAGCTCGCGGCCTCACGCACGGTGCTCATGACCACGCACGACCTCGCAGAGGCCGAGGCGCTGGCGACGGATCTCCTCTTCCTCGTGCGCGGGAAGATAGTGGCCAAGGGTCCGCTGGACGCTCTGCTCGAGCAGACGAGGACCGTCTCGCTTCGTGATGCGTTCTTCTCGCTCCTGCCGAAGGAGGACGCGGCCATCGCCGCGGAGGTCGCATGAGCGCGGCTCCCTCCGCAGGCTCCGCGTCAAAGACCTCGGGTGCCACCCCGTGGATCGGCGGGCGCGGGTTCGATCTCGCCGTGTTCTTCGGAGCTGCGCTGCTCGCGCTGGCCGGTCCTGCGCTCGCGGTGCTCGGCGTCGTTCCGCCGCTGGTGATCGTCTGGGGCTACGTGCTCTTCTTCGATGGTCCGCACATGATGGCGGGCTACTCGCGCACGTTCCTGGACAAGGAGACGCGCCAGAAGCGCCCGGGCCTCCTCTACGGCACGCTCGCCGCGGGCCTCGCGGTTCCCCTGGGCTCGGCCCTGATGTCCGCAGCGGCGCACAACGATGGCCCGTTCCAGCTGTTTCTGGGGCTGATGACGCTCTACAGCTTCTGGCACATCGTCCGGCAGGGCTGGGGCATCTTCGCCCTGTACCGCTCGCGCGAGGGCCAGCGCGCGAACGTCATGGTGGAGCGCGCGCTCTTCTACGTCGCGATGTATGCACCATACATATATTTCCTGTTCGTCCACCCAGCAGTGCGTGTGGCAGCTCTGGGCGATCTCGCGGCGGCACCCCTGAGCCGGCCCTGGGAGATCTTCGTGGCGCGTGGCCTCGCTCTTGTGGGTGTTCTCGCGCTCGCGCTCTTCGCCGTGCGTCTGGTGCGGGCGCGCGCGATGACCGCGCTTTATTACGGCGCCACGACCATCCTCTTTCACGCCGTCGTCTACTTCGTGTTCGCCGTCCGCGAGCCCATCTTCGCGGGCGCGCGCGGCACGGACCAGACCTTCATGGTGATCACGGCGGCGGTGAGCATCTGTCACTCCACGCAGTACATCGCGCTGGTCTTCATCCACAACGCGAGGCGCTACGCCGCGGGCGCGAGCGTGCATGGGATCGCGGCGACGCTGTCCGCAAAGGCAATCCCCTACCTGGCGACGTGCCTGGGCTTCGCGGTCCTCTACGTAGGCCTCACCTGGCTCACGGGAATCTACCCCGGCTTCGGAGCGCAGCCCCCGACGGGCTCACCGGCGTTCTCGGTGTCGCGCGTGGCGCTTTCGATCTACTGGGGGATCGCGCTGCAGCACTACCTGCTGGACGCGAAGATCTGGCGCATCAAGACAGACCCTGAGCTGCGACGGGTGTTCATGAGGTAGGTCGAGGTCGAGGTCGAGGTCGCTACTTGATCGGCGGGGGCTCGTAGATCTTCGTCACGTTTGCCCCTCCCACGAAGGCATAGGAGCCCGCGCGTCCGTAGCCGTACGCGGTGATGCCGAACGGCTTGTCTCCTGCCAGCTTGTGCGGGCCTGCGGTGAGCGGGCACGTGTGTGACTCCCAGTCCGTATTGGCAACGTTGCCAGTAGTGCGCGTCACGCACGATCCGGGGATCGGCGCGCCGTCGACGGTGATCGCGGCGCCCTTCGGCATGGTGATCACGATGTAGTTCGTGTCCCATGAGGTCGGGACCGCGAAGAGGTAGTTCTGGCGGAACTGCTCCACGGCCGGGAAGATCGTGAGCGACGGATCGCCCGTGTAGGGCCCGTCCACTTGCTCCTGCGAGACCAGGATCTGCGATACGGCGACGGGCTCGCTGGACTCGAGGGTGAAGTCCTTCTGCGTCCACGTCTCCAGCACCTGCCCTGGCGTCAGCGTGAAGTTGTCGTTCGGCGGCGCCAGGTTCGTCTTCACGGTGGCCGTCGCGGCGACGCCCATGATGCGGATCACGTCCGGTTCGACGTAGCTCGTGTTGGAGCGGATCGGGCTGTGCGGGATGGCGAAATTCTTCCCGTACGACTCCACGGGGAAGAGCTGCTCCTCCAGGTGATCCAGGCAGCACGTGCCGCCGCCGCCCGGTGGGCTCGGGATGCCCTTCGTGTTGATGGGGGCGCCGGAGAGCTCCGTCCCGGTGAACACCACCACGGGATGATCCGCGATCACGGTGGAGCCCGAGAAGTCACCGGGCAGGCCGTCGGACTCCAGGTTCAGCACGTCGAACGGGCCGAGCGTGACGTTGACGACGCCGTCCTTCGCGAACGCGGGATACGGGGGACCCGCCTTCGTGGGCGTGCTGGTCTTCACGGTGACGTTCGTGCCGGCCTCCACGCCGACCACGGTGATGTACGCGCGGCTGACCGGCATGCCCATGATCACGGAGATCGGATTGCCCGTGGGGTACGACAGCACGCGGTGCACCTTGCCCAATCCGTTCTTCGGGATGAGGAGCGAGCCGTCGTTCGAGAACGTCTGCGCGAGCGCGTTCAGTTGATAGACGACCACCGGCGCCGACGACGTGATGCGGAACGCGCGCGACGAGAGCACCGTGCCCGCGCCCTCGTTCTTGCCCGTGAGGCTGCCGTCGACCTCGCGCGTCGGCATGCTGACGGTCTGGACGTTGCCGCTGGACACCAGGATGTGTTTCGCGAGCGTGATGGTCGGCGGCTGCCCGGGCTGCGCGTCGTTCTGTTCGATGAGGATGTCTGCGGGCTGCTTGCCAGGGTTCGCGATCACGACGCCCCATGCCGCGCCCGCCGCGTCGTTCGTGGCGTCGTACTCCTGATCCAGATCCACCGCCCAGAACTCGCAGCCGACGTTGGAGCCGAGCTGCGCGACGGCATCGCAGCCGCTCTGACACGCGCCGTTGATGCACGCCTGGTCGGCGTCGGGGCAGCTTCCGACCTTCATACCGTTCGACTTGCCGTCGGCGCCGCAGGCGTAGATGTCCTGACCTACGCAGATCTTCCCGTCCACGCAGCCCTGCGCGCCGAGCTTGGGCCCGCCGTCACCGGTGAGGCTCGGATCGATGCCACCGTCGTCCCCGGTGCCGAACCCGTTCTTGCCGTTCGAGCCACATGCGATCGCGAGCACCGCGACGGAGACAATGGCCGCCACCGTTCCCCTGAGCTTACCCATGCCGCCTACGTAGCGTGGCGCCCGACGGCCCGCTACTTCTTCTTGCGGGAGAACATCGCGCTGCCGGTCTTGGTGATGTCATCCGTGGGCGAGCCGGTGATGCTGTAGCCGGCCGCCTGGCACCGCGTGATGCCCGCCCCGGGGTTTTCCCGGTAGAACTGATGCCCCGTCTGGTTGCAGGCCTGCTCTTGCCAGTGGACGATGCACTGCTCCTGGCTGCTGGCTGCGATCGTCTCGACGCACGTCCCCACTGCGTAGAGGGTGAACGTGTCCTTCTCCTTGAGGTCCGCCGCGATCTTGTCGGGCGTGTCGGCGACCTCCGTCTCGAAGCCCATCGCCTTGCAGTGCGCGAGCCCGACCTTGTTGGGGTCCTCTCCCGAATAGAACGTGGAGCCTGGCTGGTCCTTGCAGATGCCCTTGCTCTGGTTCAGCGTGCACGTGCTCACGTCGGTGTCCTTCTGCGTTCCCTCGTGCATGCAGGTGCCATGGCAGCCGTAGAGGAACAGCGCGGACGAGAACATGGTGAAGGCCACGTACCGACGCCTCATTTGGATGGTCTCACCGGATCAGGTTACCCCACGTTGCATGTGTCCCGCTCGAGATCCGCATCGGAAGCCTGATCCTGGCCACGGGCGCCCGGTCGAGCTGCCGGGCATCGAGAAGGAGGCACTCGGACGCGTCCGCGTTCACGTCGATGGTGAAGGTGATGACGTATCCGTCATCCTCAGAGGCATCCTCAAAGGTCGCCCCCACCCGCGGGCAGAATGGTGCTTCGCTCGCGTAGACCCCCGGCGGGAGCTCGAACCTGGTCTTTGCTCCGGTCAGGGTGTCGGTCTTCACGAAGCCACGGAAGAGGAACATCCCTGGCTCCCCCAGTGCCGCATACACGTAGCGGTGCCGGCGCCCCGCGAACGCGGCGTTGATGCTCGGGAACTCGGAGAGCTCGTCATCCAGCCGCTCCTCGTGCGTCTCTCCGGTGACCACGTTCATCTTCCAGCGATGATGGCGCGTCTTCATCGCGTTCATATCGATGCTCTTCATGAAGAGCGTGATGGGCGTGTCCTCCGGTGTGCGCTCCGGCACTGGGCACTCCTGGTGATAGCCCTCCACGATCACCCAGTCGCCGTCGTCGAATGCGTTCGTGAAGTGGAGGACGTACGTGGGCGCGAAGGTGAACCACTTGACGTCACCAGCTGCATCGCGCGGGACCAGCCCGAAGCGGGAGCCGAGCTCGGGCTGGTACTTCGCGCGGTGGACGCCCTGCGCGAGGCGCGCCGGATCCCAGAAGAGCGGAAAATCACCGATGATCGCGAAGCGCTCCGTGAACGCCATGTCGTGCGGGAGTCGTGGTCCCGGAAGCGTGACGGGGATCGCGCGAACGAGCTCGCCGTTCGGGCTCGCGATGCCGACGTGGCAGTAGGGCGCCTCGGTCGAGTAGTTGAAGAAGAGCAGCTCTCCCGTTCTGTGATCGACCTTCGGGTGCGCGGAGATGGTGGCGCCTGGCGCGAACGACGGATGCGAGAGCGGGGCCGTGCCGCGCGTCTCCAGCGTCACGGGATCCACCACGTAGGCGTCGCCGCACTGATAGAAGGTGGTGAGCGCGCGGCCTGCGTGCACGATCACGTCCGTGCTGGAGGCATCCTTCATGCGCGTGCGCGCGCCCCAGCCATCGCGAAGTGACAGCGACGCGGGCTCGAGGATGCCAGCCCATTGCGGCGCGCCTGCGACGAGCTCCGCTAGAAGCCCCTGCGTGCGAACGAAGCGGTTTCGATAGTGCGCCTTGCCTCCGTCGAACCGGATCGCGTGGAGCATCCCGTCGCCGTCGAACGGGTGGTAGCGCCCGCTGATGGCGTCGAAGAGCGGATTCTCGGTGTTGCGGAGGTAGACGCCCGTGAGGTCGTCGGGGATCTTGCCGTCGATGACGTCCAGGTCGAACGCGTCGACCTCCACGGTGTTCGGTGTCCACGCGCCCGTGCGATACGGATGGTGGTCCATGGGTGGCAGGTGAGAGACGTAGCGGTTCTTGACCTCGACCCTCATCGTCGGAGCCTACGCCTTGCCGAGCTCGCGCATACGAGCCTCGGCGACGATGCAGATCGACTCGACCGTGATGAACGAGAACAGGCGGCGCGGCGTGACGGTGCTCTTGTCTTCTACCTTGGCGAGCTCGGGCAGCCACAAGGAGAGGCGCTCGACGATGGGCACGGTGAGGTGGTCCGCCTTCATGACCTCCGGCGAGGAGAAATCCAGGCGCGTGAGGAAGTTGAACTCGCTGTCCTTCACCTTGATCCCGAGCTCGCGGTCCAGCGTGAAGACGATGTCCACGAAATCCAGGGAATCCGCGCCCAGATCGTCGATGAGGCGCGAGCCCATGGCGATCTCGTCGTCCGGGATCGCGAGGCTCTCGCGGATGGCGGCGCGCACCACGGGAAGGACGCGCGCACGTAGCGGATCGCTCGCCGCGTCGTTCGCGCTCATTTCACGTACCTGGTGACGCTCTTCGCGTCCTTGCGTTCCGTCCTGTCCGGCACCTCGGCAGGATACCCGAGAGCGACCAGCGCCACCACGCTCCATCCGTCGGGCACGCCGAATGCCTTCGTGACCGCTGCGCGCGCGATCATCGGACCAGTCATCGCCGACGCGCCGAGGCCGAGCGCATGCGCGCACAGGAGCAGATTGCCGATCGCGAGTGACGTGCCGATGAGGCCCGACTCTTCCTCCATGCGCGCGATGGTGGTGCGCGTCGTCTGGTCCAGCGCCTCCGACACCAGATTGGACAGCACGGTGAGCGGTCGCGCCGCAGGTGCGAGCACCACGGGCGCGTTCTCGAAGCGCGTGAAGTAGTCGCCGTAGGCCAGAAACGATGGCGCGAAGTCCGCAGGAATGTGCGCGCCGATGCGCTCCTTCTCCGCGCGCACCTCGGCTGCCAGCGCGCGGAGCTTCGCGCGGTCCTCCATCACGAAGAAGCGCCACGGCTGCTTGTTGCTGGCGGAAGGAGCGAGGACCGCCGCGTCGAGCACCTTCTCGAGCAGCTCGCGCGGCAGTGGCTCGTCCTTGAACGCGCGCACGCTGCGGCGTTCGCGAAGCAACGTGAACAGCGCATCTGCCTGGTCTGCCTCGCTCATGGCGCCCCTCCGTCCACCGCGTGCACGCTTCCCGTCACGAACGATGCGTCGTCGGACAGGAGGAAGGCGATCACGCGGGCCACCTCGTCGGGGGTCGCGACGCGTGCGAGGGCGGCGCTCGCGAGGACCTCCTCCTTCGACAGCGACGACGTGCCCGCGAGCATCGCGGTGTCGACGGGACCTGGCCGCACGCACACCGCGCGGATGCCCTTCTTCGCATACTCCTTCGCGATCGCCTGCGTGAACGACTCGATCGCGCCCTTCGTTGCCGCGTAGACCGAGCCGCCGCGCGCCGGCCTGACCGCGGCGATGGAGCTCACGTTGACGATCACGCCACTCCGCGCCTTCAGCATGCAGCTGAGCGCAGCCTTCGTCGCGTGGATGGTTCCCAGCAGATTCACGGCGCAGAGCTCTTCGATCGCCGCGTCCTCTTGCACGACCAGGAGCCCGCCGCGGAAGATGCCGAACGCGTTCACCCAGCCCGACAGCCCGCCGCCCTGGGCGAACGAGTCCGCAGCGCGCTGGAGAGACGCTGGGTCGCGCGCGTCGCACACGAGCGGCACTGCCCCGTCATTCCCATCCATTGAAGAGGCGCATTCGCGGACGCGTGCCTCGTCGCGGCCTGCGATTCCCACGAGCGCGCCGCGCTGCGCGAGGAGCTTCGCTGTGGCGCGTCCGATGCCGCCCGTGGCGCCCAGGACCACGATGCGCTTGCCTTCGAGACCGGTCATGAGAGCGCCTCCTTCGTACCCAGGATGATCGCTGCGTTGTGCCCGCCGAAGCCATAGGACGCGGAGAGCACGTATTTCTGTGCGTGGCGTCGCGCGCCCGTCGCCACGTAGTCCAGATCGCACGCGGGATCGGGCGAAGTGAGATTGATTGTAGGGTGCACGTATCCGCGGTTTGCGCAGCCGACCGCCGCTATCGCCTCCACCGCGCCCGCCGCGCTGATGAGGTGTCCGATCATCGACTTGGTGGCGGAGACCGGGATTCGCTTCGCGCGCTCGCCGAAGACCGTCTTGATGGCCAGCGTCTCGACCGGGTCGTTCTTGGGAGTGCTGGTGCCGTGCGCGTTGATCGCGTCGATGTCCTCTGGTGAGAGGCCCGCGTCGCGGAGCGCGCGCACCATGGCAGCGGCGGCGCCGCGTCCCTCTGGATGCGGCTCACTGATGGCGTGCGCGTCCAGCGATGCGCCGTAGCCACGCACCTCTCCGAGCACCTCCGCGCCGCGCGCCCGAGCGCGATCGAGTCGCTCCAGCACCAGCACGCCCGCGCCCTCGCCCATGACGAAGCCATCGCGCGTGCGATCGAAGGGGCGCGATGCCTTCGTGGGCTCGTCGTTGCGGGCGCTGGTCGCTTGCAGGGTGCAGAACCCCGCGACGCCAAGCGGGTTCACCATGGAGTCGGTGCCGCCCGCGAGCGCGAAGTCGTAGCGACCGCTGCGCACGAGACGCATCGCGTGTCCGAGCGCGTCCGTGCCTGCCGCGCATGCGCTCACGTGCGCAACGGGCGGGCGCCGCAAGCCCAGGCGATGGCTCACGATCGAGAGCGCGAGATCGGACGGTGTCTGCATGAACGACAGCCGCTCTATCCGATCTTTCGGCATCTCGAAGCCGGGCGCGTCGCGCGCGACGAGGTCCTCCATGCGAAACAGCTCGAGCCCCACGCCGCAGACGATGCCGCCATTGCCGGCGGGCGGCGCGCCGCTCGCGCATGCCTCACGCCACGCCATCTCCGCAGCGGAGAGCAGGAAGGCCACCTTGCGATCGGGCAGCGGCGACGGCAGCTTGATCTTCACTTCACCCGCGATCTGGGTCGGCAGGTGCGACGCATCGAAATGCGAGATCTTGGAGACACCAGAGCGTCCTTCGAGGAGCGCCTCCACGAACGCCGTGACACCGAGCGCGCTGGGCGCGACGACGCCCATGCCGGTGATGACGACGCGTTGCTCGGGAGCGACGCGGTTCAGGTTGCCTCCGCGGGGGACCAGGTCACATGAGCGGTGAGACCGTCGCGCGTCGTGCGGTGCTGGGAGAGGGGAAGCGAGGAGAGATGCGAGACGAGCTCGAGGAAGGGGGCCGGAGCGCCGGTGGAGGTCGAGGTCGAGGTGGAGGTCGAGGTCGAGGTCAGCGTCGACGTTGGGATGGGCTCGTTTTTCAGGGGATCGGTGGGTTCGTAGGTCACTTCGAGGTTGGTGAGTCGGGCGTGGGCTACGACTCCTCGCTTGTGTGCTGTGTCTTCGCGCTCCAGGATCAGGGCGCACGCTGCGTCGCGCAGGTCGCTCGCTGCGACTGGATGGTCGAGCCGTGCGTGGTGGTGCTCCACCAGGAAGTTTCGCTGGTGTGCCGTCGCGAAGACCACGGCCACGTCGATGGTCCCGTCCATGAGCGCTACCTGTGCCTCTTGCAGCGCGAGGAACGCCTGGCCTTCGCCGGGGTACGTCACCATGTACGGGCCCGTGATGCCGAAGTTCGCGGACACGTGGTACGCGGGCATGTTCGGCAGGCAGCGGAACGTGAGGAGCGGGGGCGCCTTCGTGTAGCCCTCCTCGCTGAAGCGACGCACGTCGAACGCGCCGAGCGTGAGTGAGGCCGCGAGCACAGGCGCGATGTCGGAGCGCTCGAAGGGGATGAACCCGATGGCCGCATACAGGCCGACACGATCCGGATCGACGCTGTCACCCGCCGCGAGCGAGAGCTTTGCCAAGAGGAGCGCGTGGCCGACGCACACCACGGCCATGTCGTCCTGCGTCCCCATGTACTTTCGCGTCTTCCTCACCTTGAGGAACGGCAGGGGGTCGACCGTCTTCTGCCCATCGTCGAGCGTGAGCGAATGAGCTCCAGTAAGGACGATGGAGGTCACGGCAGGCCTTCCGGCTTGTTCGGGAGATCGCGCGTCCACACGCGGTAGAGAGCGCGGCGCTGCTCGTGCACGGCTACGGAGTCGACTCGCGTCATCATGAACGTGAGCTTCGCGCGCGCGATCTGCTCGCCGGCCACGCTCGCGGTCACCTCCGTCACGGCCGCGGCGTCAAGCTCGGACACGAGCGTCGCGGTGAGCTCGATCGCATCGCCCGCCCACGCGGGCTTGTGGAACTTCGCCTTGTCGATCTGCGCGAGCACCGCGCGTTCGAGACCCGGCGCGCGGCTCGTCTCGATCAGAAAGCCGGAGAGCTGCGCCAATCCTTCGATCAACAGCGACCCGGGAAAAATAGGGTGATCCGGAAAATGATCGTGCAGCACCTGGTCAGTCAACGTGACGCACTTGATGCCGCGCGCCCGCTCACCCCTCGTCCACTCCGTCACCTTGTCGACCAGGAAATATCGCATTGCCAGCGCTACCCTCTTGAGACCGAACAGCTTTACCGCTGCGCGAAGTCGTGAGCCTTCATCGCCGCCTCATGCGCGTGCCGAGGTCGATGAGGTTTTGTGCGGAGCGGCCTGCGCCCAGCTCGTGGGAGAAGCCACGGCACGCCGTGAAGCAATCGTTGCAGGTCGCAAGCTTCTGGTTTGCCCCGAGGAGCTTCTCGTAGAGGGCCTTCATGGGCTCGTTCTTCACGTTGCCGACGTTCTCGCCGATCTTCTCGATGCACGGCGACACGTTTCCGACGTGGTCGATGTTGAACGTGTCGCGCCCCGCGCCGCAACCCGTGAAGCTCTTCCCGGCCACGAACGCGGCGACGTCGTCGAAGTAGGCGCGGAAGAAGCGCACGTGCGGCGTCAAGGCGACCAGCTGCGCGAGACGCTGCGCCGCATCCGCGTCTGGCAGGCCATCTTTCCCGCCCTGTCCGCGGCGCGTGCCACCGAGCGAGAGCAGCGTGACCTGGTGCGAGACGCCGTGCTCCTTGCTCTGGGCGAAGAGGCGCTCCATCTCGTCCTGGTTGTCCTTCATGAACACCGTCATCACGTGGACCTGTTTTCCGCCGTGCGGAGAGGTCTCGAGGAACGTGTCGATGGAGCGCCATGCGCGCTCCGTGGCGCCAGGCTGGCCGCGCTTTGCGTCGTGGCGTGCAGCGGTGGCGTAGTCGATGGAGACGTTCGCGTGCGCGAGGCCCTTGCCCCAGAGCTCCTTCGCGGACTCCGGCGTGAGGTACCAGCCGTTGGTGAAGAGCACGGGCAGGTGGTGCTTCGCGAACGCGCCGACGATGTCCGAGAGATCGCCGCGCGCGAACGGCTCGCCGCCTTCGATGGAGACCAGGAACGTGCCGAGCTCCGCGAGCTCGTCGGAGAGGCGCTCGAAGTCGCGTGTGGTGAGCTCCTCCTTCTTGGGCGCGGGGTTCGGCCAGAAGTCGCAGAAGCTGCAGGTCATGTTGCAGCGGTTCGTCACCTGCACCAGCACCTGGAACGGCTGCTTCTTCGCCAGGCCCTTCGCGAACGACAGATCGCGCAGCGTGTCGTCGAGCGACATGCCCAGATCGGCGAGTCGAGGAAGGCGCGGGAGCAGGCCCATCAGAACGAGAATCCGCTCAAGGCCTGCTTGCCCAGCCGCTGACCCACGTCACGCAGCAGCGGGACCATCTCCGTGTATTCTGCAAGTATGTCGCCGATGGCCTCCACCGTGCGAATGATCTCCGCTTCGGTGACGGTGAGCGCGGGCTCCAGGCGCAGCACGTTCCACTGCTGCGAGGCCGGCTGACACACGATGTTCTTTTCCAGCAAGCGCACCGCCAGCCACTGCCCGAAGACCTTGCGGGAGAGCGTGTCCACCACGCCAGAGAGCAGCTTGCCCACGCCCGTGCGCGGCTCCGCGCCCAGCTCCACCGCCAGGATGAGACCGCGCCCGCGCACGTCGCGTACGAACGGATGCTTGCCGACGCGATCGCGCAGCGCATCCAAGAACAGCGCGCCCAGCTGCTCAGCGCGCCTCGGGAGCTCCTTTTCCTGGACCAGCCGCAGCACCGTGCGCGCCGTGCGACATGCGAACGCGTTGCCAGAGTAGGTGGTGCCGTGGAGGTCGAACTTCTCCGCGGTGCCGAACGCGCGGTTCCACACGTCGCGCGATGCGAGCGTGGCGGAGATGGGCACCATGCCGCCGCCGAGCGCCTTGCCCAGCGCGAGCACGTCGGGGACGAAGCCCTCGCGCTCGTACGCGAACAGCGAGCCCGTGCGGCCGAGGCCCGTCTGCACTTCATCCAGCACGAAGAGGGCGCCGCGCTTCTTGCACATGGCCTGCACCTCGGCCAGGTAGCCCTCCTTCGGCAGGAGCACGCCCGCCTCGATCTGGATGGGCTCCAGGATGACGGCTGCGCATTTGCCTTCGCGGAGCGCGGTGTCGATCGCGCCTGCGTCGTTCCACGGCACCTCGACGCAGTCGGGGACGAGCGGCTCGAACACGTCGCGCATGCGACCAGAGCCCATGATGCTGAGCGGGCCGAGGCCGCTGCCGTGGAAGCCGCCCTTGGCGTAGACGATGCGCGTGCGACCGGTCGCCGCGCGCGCGAGCTTCATCGCCGCCTCGAGCGCCTCGCCGCCGGAGTTACTGAACATGGAGACCTCGAGGTCACCACCAGCGAGCGCCGCGAGATCGGACGCGAGCTCTGCGGCATGCACCTGAGGGCCGATGTGGACGAGGTTCACTGCGTCGTCGTCGAGGAACGACTTCATCGCTGTCGTCAGCTCTTCCGGGTTGTTTCCCAGGCTGGTCGAGCCGAAGGCGCTCAGCATGTCGAGATACTCGCGACCCTCGTGGTCCCACATGCGCGTGCCCCGTGCGCGCGTGAAGATGCGGCCATATCCCAGCGTCCCGAGCAGCCGCACGAACGCGGGGTTCACGTGACGATCGAAGAGGACCACCTGCGGATGCTGTCGTGCGGACGCGTCGCTCACGGCGCGAGGCTATCTCACCTTCGTTCCTTTCGCCCTTCCTGTTCAATCCCTCTCGGATAGGCTCGAGAGATGAGCCACGACCCTCATCTCGATCACCTGGCTGGTGCGACGCTCGACAACGTGACCGTCCACTGGCGTAACGGCACCGCGATGGTGGCGTTTCTTGCGTCGGCGAAGATGGCGGAGGGGTACACGATCCGCGCTGAGGGGCTACGTCGACTGGACGTGACGCGTGGTGCGCAGGCGTCTCACCGGGTGACGAAGGCCACGGAGGTGTCGAAGCACCACCTGGAGCTCGTGATGGAAAGCGGCGAGAAGCTCTCCATCGAGGCCGACCAGCTCACGCTCGAGGGGAACGGCTGAACCCAAACGACAGGGCGACATCTGCGGTGACGAAGACGGCGAACGCGGTGCCGAAGAGGAAGAGGAAGTAGCGCCCGAACGTGGGGAACGAGCGCTCCCATCCAGGAGTCACCGCGAACACCAGGTTGATGTTCGCGCTCGCGGGGGTGAAAAGGCGCGTGACCCCGAGCAGCATGAAGAGCGCCACGGTGGCCGCGAGCGACGCTCCCCGTACCCAGCGCAGCTCTCGCAGCGCCAGCGCAGCGACGATCAACCCGCCCACGTGCGTGAACAGCGACGTCGGGATCAGGTTCGCACCGGTCCAGAGGTCGATGCACCACACCGTGCCGCCGTAGATCAGCCAGAGCGTCCCGACGGCCACGGGCAGCGCGCGCCGCAAGAGGCAGCCCACGCCGACGACCGCGCAGCCCACGTGACACGCCCACAGCGCGCCGTGTGGCATCTTCGCAATGAGTGTATAATACACAAAAGCGTGGATCGCGTAGAACACCAGCGCCACCACACCCAGCACCGTCAGCCGCTTCTCCTTCACTGCACGTCGGACTATAGTCCCGCTGCCGTGGCGCGCGAATACCGACCCGCAGGAACCTTGCAGCTCCGCTACGAGGACATCGCGCAGGATGGCCGCGCCCTCATCAACAGCATTCCGCCTGCGCTGGGCTCCGTGTGGCGCGCGCTGCTCGTGGACGTCAAGGACCCGAACGTGCTCCAGAAGCGGGGAATCCTGCCGATCCTGTCGCGCATCAAGATCGACGTCACCGAGCACGTGGTGAGCCCGTTCCGTCCGTACACCGTGGAGGGGTACGGCGAGCAGCTGAGCGGTATCGCCGACGACTACACGCGCGTGCTCTTCAACGTGCACGCACGCATCTCCGCGAAGGGAGGACACGCGGTGTTCGCCGGCGCTCCCGACGCCGTGGACCTGGTCGGGACCATGTTCGCGGAGCACGTCTTCACGCGTCCGTTCGCGCCGAAGGAGGAGCGCAGGGTGCTACCTGCGGACCTCATCGCAGCGGGGCTCACGGTGGAGGGAGAGCAGCCGTTCGAGCCCGCGCGCACCGTCATCGCGGAGCCTGAAGGCGCGACCGCGATCGATCCTGCGTTCGTGCGCGGTGAGGTGCCGCTCGCGATGGGGCTGATGCACACGGACGCGAACCAGCACGTCAACTCGCTGGTGTACCCGCGGCTCTTCGAGGAGGCACTGCTCCGCCGGCTCGCGACTCTTGGGCGGCCGCTTGCGGTGCGTGCACGCACCATGGAGATCGGCTATCGGAGGCCGTCCTTCGCGGGCGACGTGCTGCGAGTGGACACGCGCCTCTTCGAGCGGCCCGCGCACGGAACGCAGCCGGCGCGGCTCGTCGCGCTGGGCGTATTCATGGGCAACGACGAGCCGATCGAACACGGCCGGGTCTTCATCCGTCTCGTGCTGGCCTCGTGACCACCGTCCGTCTACGCTGAGCCCATGACGCGCGTTCTTCGCCGTGGCTTCGTCTTCGCTCTCATCGGCTCCGTCTCGGTCGCCGCGTGCGCGAACGGCGGCGACACCACCGGCGACCACGGCGCCGCGGACGGCGGGAGCACGAACGACGCCGGCTCTGTCGCAGAGAGCGGCGGCGGCAGCAACGACTCCGGCATGTGCATGCTCGGCTCGATCAACGACTGTGGTGCGTGCGGAAAGGCGTGCGCCACGACGGACCCGAAGACCGCGCTGCCTACCTGCAGCGACGCCACGATGACTGCCACGTGCGACATCAAGTGCACCGGCGAGCACTACGATCTGGACGGCAAGGCGGACAACGGCTGCGAGACCGACGATCTGCCGATCCAGGACACCGCGACGACCGCCGTGGTCGTCACGCTGCCGGACGCGACCGCGAAGAACCTCGTCGCGCCGCTCTACGGGGACAAGCGCGCACACGACACCGACGTCGCGGCACGCGCGCTGGGCCGCGAGGACTGGTACGTGGTCACCGCGAGCGGAGCCGCCGCGGGTGGCGGCATGACCGCATGCCTCTCCGCAGGGAATTTTCCGAGCGACAACGTGCTGGAGGTCTGCATCACGCAGAGCGGCTCCACCACGTTCGACGCGCCGGGCTGCAAGACGTACACGGTCGCGAACGACGCCGGCTCCTCGTGCGTGAACCCGAACGGAATGGCGGGCAACGATCTGGGCACCTTCTACGTGCGCGTGCGCCGCACCGCTGGCACGTCGAACGCCAACCAGTACGCGCTCTACTTGCGGCACTGACTCCTGTAGCCTCGCGCTCGTGGAAGAGCTGTCGGACATCCTCGCGAACGGCTTCGCTGAGTACCGCGAGCTGGTGAACCCGCTGGTCGCGA
>JANXLV010000282.1 GCA_025355005.1 Myxococcales bacterium
TGCAGCGCTGCGGCCCGCGCCAGGGCCACGCGGGCGCGGTCACATTGGCCACGCACCATGAAGCGCTGAGCGGCGCGGCGGCGCGCGTCCTCGTCCTGGAAGACGTAGGGATCGCGCGTGTCGCGGAGGTAAACCTGGACGCCAGCCGCGACGGTGACCAGCGCCATCGCGCCCACGATGGCCATCTCCGCCGTCCGTGTGTACGTGCGACCACGCTGCCAGAGCGCGGCGATCCCCGCGCCGCCAAGCGCGCCTCCGATGTGCGCCGCATTGTCGGCGATCTCGAGCGCGTATCCGATGAGGAGGATGCTCACGAGCCATCGCGCCATGCCGAACGCGAGCGGACCACGGATGCCCTGCGTCCGGGCGCCGAGCACCATCGCCGCGCCGATGACGCCGCAGATCGCGCCCGACGCGCCCACGCTCGGCCTACCTGCTTGGTGCATCCAGTACCACAGCGCGGAGGTAAGGCTGCCGAGCACGCCGGACAGGATGTAGAGCAAAACGAAGCGCGCGGGTCCTACAGAGCGCTCCACGAACGGGCCGACCTGCCGCAGCGCGATCATGTTGAAGCCGAGGTGAAGGATGCCTACGTGCAAGAAGCACGACGTGAGCAGCGTCTCCACGCGGTGGTCGCCCACCGTGTACAGCGCGATGTTCGCGCCGAACAGCTTGAGCGTCTTGTCGGGCATCGCCCATACGGCCCACCTTGCTTCCGACAGCAGCGCCATCGCGATGTACACCGCGATGTTCACCGAGATGAGCGTGTTGGTGGCCGGCGTCGGGCCGCTGTCATCACCAAGCACCAGCTGCTTCGCGCGCTCGGCGAGCGACAGGCTCGGCTCTCGGTTGGTCACGGGCTTCGTGGACACTGCGCTCACCGAGAGCATAACCGGTTTGACGTCCCGTTTATTTCGCCGTGCGCACATCTGCCTCCCACAAGCCCGGCGCGCGGGCCCCCGAGCCTCGCGGAACATCTCTGAAAATTGGGCCATTCGGGGATGGCCCTGATACCGCAGAAGATGATGGACCCCATCGTCCGAGCGTCCCTTCTCCTGCGCCGTGGCGTGAGGCGCATGCTCGGCATGGTGCTGACGCTGGCCCTGGGCGTCTACGTTGCGACGGGCGGGGCGACGGCGCCCGTCGGTGTCCTCACCGTGGCGGCGCTCTCGCTCTACACGCTGCTCCTGGTGAAGCGCTTCGGCGAGAAGCTGTCGCGCACCGGGCAGACGGCTGCGCGGACGGACGTGGAGCTGGGGCTCTTGCTCGCCGTGGGCCTGTTCGCGGCGCTCCTTCGCTTCGATGGCGGCCTGTCCGGCACGTTCTCACCGGCCGTGTATGCGCTCGTGGCGCTGGTCGCGTCGTTCGCGCGTCCCGGCGCCGGCATCGTCGTCGTGCTCTTCGTGGTTTTCTACGAGGTCGCGCTTCGGCTCCTGCTCGTGAAGGAGACGGAGCTTCGGCCCATCCTCACGCACGCCGCGTTCGTGCTCACGTTTGCGGTGCTGAACCTCTTGCTCCTGCGCGCCGAGATCGCGCGCATCCGCATCCGCGCCACGGCCAGGCTCGAGGACGAGCTCAAGCGCCTCAAGGATGACGCGCGGCGCTATCGGCTCACGGGCGGCTCGGACGCAAAGGAGCGCGAGGAAGATCGCCTCGCACGGTCCAGCGTGGAGGAGATCCACGAATCCGTGCACTATGCACTTGAATTGCTCCGCCGCACGCTGGAGCTGCACACGGCGGTGCTTCTCTGGCAGAACGACGCGGGCACGCATTTCCGCATCAGCGAGCTCTCGTCCTCATCCGAGGACATCGTGGACGCGCCCATCTCCGTGGGCGACGGCGTGCTTGCGGTGGTGATGAGCAGCAAGACGCCGGTGGCGCTGGAGAAGCTGCGTCCCTCGTACAAGGTCCCGTACTATCAAGGGCCGTGCCCCATCAGCTCGTTCCTCGCGATCCCCGTGCTCGAGGGCGAGAGCGTGCGTGGTGTGCTCGCGATCGATCGCACCAGCGGCAAGCCGTTCACCGCGCACGAGCAGGAGCTGGTCGCGCAGGCCGCTCGCTACTGCCACCGCGCCATCCAGAACGAGCGCGTGTTCCTCCAGCTCGAACGCGCGAAGGTGGAGCAGTCGAAGCTCTATCGCGCCGCGCGCTCGCTGGGCGCCGCGCTGGGTGAGAAGGACGTGCTGGATGCGGGTGTGCGCGCGGCCCGCGAGATCGCGAGCTTCGATCTGGCGCTCGTCACCGCGTACGACGAAGACAAGAAGATGCACGAGGTCGCGGCCGCCACGAGCGCGGACGGCGAGATTGACCAGTACGTGGGCCTCCGCTTCCAGAACAACACCGGCCTGGTCTCCATGGTCGTGAAGAACAAGTTCCCCCTCCCGTACAAGGGTGAGTTCGACGGCGCGCACCAGATCGTACTCACGCGCCGCCTGCCGTGGCCGAAGCTCGGTAGCCTGCTCGTTCTCCCGCTGCTCCTGCACGACAAGCCGATCGGCACGCTGGTGCTCGGTGCGCGCCGGCGACATGCGTTCGGCGACTCGGTGCGTGCCACGCTCGACGTGCTCGCGAGCCACCTGGCGGTGTCGCTCTCGAACGCGCGCATGGTGCAGAAGCTGGAGCAGATGGCGACCACGGACGGCCTCACCGGGCTGCTCAACAAGCGCGCCATGCTCGACGCAGCGGAGCAGAAGGTTCAGGCCGCAGCGCGCTTCGGTCGCAAGCTGTCGGTGCTGATCGCGGACATCGACTTCTTCAAGAAGGTGAACGACACGCACGGCCACGACATCGGCGACGTCGTGATCCGCGGCCTGGGCGACGTGCTGCGCGCGAAGAAGAGAAACACGGACATCGTCGCGCGCTTCGGCGGCGAGGAGTTCGTGCTGGTGTGCGAGCAGACGGACGAGGTCGGCGCGATGATGCTGGCAGAGCGCATCCGCGAGGAGCTGGAGCGGAAGGTCTTCGTGACGCCGCAGGGCCCGCTGTCCGTCACCTGCAGCATCGGCGTCGCCACGTTCCCGGAGGCGGGGGGCGACTGGGAGCAGCTCTTCAAGGCCGCGGACGAGGCGCTCTACGCGTCGAAGCGCGGCGGCCGAAACAAGTGCACTCTACACCAATCGCGCAAGAGCGACGTGCGCCTGCTGGTGGAGAAGGCCGAGTCGAAGCCCGCGAAGGCAGGCCGCTGATTCAGGGCCTGGGCGTGAGCGCGCATTTGCCCTGGTAGCAGGTGCACGCGTTCGCGTCGGTGGTGGCGCACAGCATGATGCGGGTACAGATCGGTCGTGTCGTTGCCGGTTGCACCTTGGAAGCGGCGATGCAGCTCGTCGCGTGGCACGCGCTCGAGGGCGCGCAGTCCGCGTCGGTGGTGCAGGCGTCGTCGCTCACCTTGGGCGCGCAGAGCTTGCAGCCGCACAGCTTGTCTCTGGCAAAGAAGCTCCCAGCGTCCGCGCCCCCGGCGTCGACGCCCCCGTCGGCTGTGGCTGGCGCACTGGTTGTGCCGCTGCCTCCGTCGTTGGTCACCAGGCCGGGACCGTCGGCGGAGGGAGGTGGAATGGCGACCGGCACGGCGCGCTCCGGGTAGTCCGCGGGCTGCGACGGCCCGGCGCACGCCGCAACCACGACGGAGACCAGGGAAAAAGCCGCGAATGCGGGGGCGGCGGCGCTGCGAGAATGCGTGGTCGTGCTCACTTTACAAGGCCCTCTGCGATGCGCATCATCGTCTCCATGTCAGACGACCGCAAGCCGAAGCCGATGGACGACGTCTCCGAGGGGCTCAATCTCCTCTTCCGCGCCGCGAAGACGGTCACCCAGTCCACTGTGGATCGGCTCGAGAAGCTCCCATCCGACAACCTGGAGAACTTCGTGACGGAAGGCGTGAAGGAGGTCGGGCGCGTCCTCGAGACAGTGGGAACCGTCATCGAGCGCGAGGTCATGGGCACGAAGGCCGACGCGAAACCAAAGGTCGACGGCGACTCGAAGGGTACGCCCGAAGCCGCTGGCGCTGCGCCGGAAGACAAGAGCGCCGCTGCCAGCCCACCCGCGACCTCCGCCGATGAGCCGCCGAAGGGCCCACGTATCGGCTAGCACGTATCGGCTAGGGGTCACTGCATCTGGAAGCTCGTCTGGCCGTTGCTGCAGGTGCTCTCGGTGCCCTGGCCGTAGTGAGCCTTTGCGAAGTCGAGCAGCGTGGGCACGTCCATGCACGTCGCGTTGTAGGTCCAACCCCACGCGGCGGCGGCGACCTTGTTGGTGAGGAGCGGATCGGGGGTGGTGACCACGCGCACGCGGATGCCCTGACCACCGGCGACGCACAGCGGATCATCCGCTAGCCCCGCGGCGACCTTTTGCAGCCCGTCGAGGATGATCTGGCACTCGGGTGAGCTCGCGTCGGGCGATCCGCCGTCGTTCGCGCAATTGTGGAGCAGGACCACGGCGCCGTGCTCGAGATCGTGCACGTAGTAGCCGCGCGGCACCGGGTCCGAGAACTCCTGGTACGCGGCCCAGATCGGAAAGTGCTGACCGCTGGACGGCGGGTTGGAGTTCCACGTCATGATGTCGGTGGTGGTGCCCACGTGCTCGCCGGGCAAGAGCGGAGGCGAGTCCACGACGATCTGGCAACTCGCCCCGGCGTCCGGCGAAGACGGATTCACATGCACGGGCGCAGGCAAGCGCGCGCGATCCACGAGGCCCGCGTCGGCCGGCTCGGACACCGCCGTGCCGCCGCTGTGACCGCACGCGACGCCCGCGGCACCCAGGAGGCCCATGCTCGTCGCGAGCGACAGCGCTCCGAAGAAGCCGTAGCGACCGCGTGAGAAGAACCTGGAGAAGAGGGAGGGACTCGAGCTGCGACTGAAGCTAGGCACGCCTCTCTTCTTGCCACATTTCGAGGCGATGCTCCACGCCGGCGTAGTACCGTGAGCGAGTCATGGCGCCGCAGGCTCCCAAGCTTTCACCGCGCCTGCCCCAAAGCGCGTCCAGGATCGCGCGTCTCGTGCGAACGCTGCGCCGCCTCGTCGAGGGACTCTACTACCACGACGCATTGTCGGCGGCGCCGGCCATGGCGTTCCACTTCTTCCTGAGCCTCATCCCGTTGCTCGTCTTCGTGGGCTTCCTCGCGGGGCGTGTGGTGCGCCTCCACGGGACCGACGCGATGCTCGGTCCACTGCTCGAGCTCTTGCCCGATCAGGCGGAGACGGTCCTCCGTCGTGAGCTCGAGCGCCTGTCGGGCGTTGACGGCACCATCGCGCCGTTCGCGTTCATCGGCTTCGTGTGGGTCGCGTCGGGTGGCGCACATGGGTTCATGGACACGCTCGAGGTGACGCTCGCCGCAGAGCGTCGCCCGTGGTGGAAGAAGCGCGTGCTGTCGATCGGCTGGGTGTTTGCCGCGACGTTCGGCGTCCTGATCGTCACGTCGATCTTCGCGCGCCTCTCCGCGGGCGCAGCGATCCCAACGCACGGCCTCTGGCGCGACTGGACGAGGCAGATGGTGCGCGGGCTCGGCGACCGCAGCGTGAGCTCGATGGGCGTTGCGGTGCTGGTCGGTATATGTGCGCTCGCCGGGTTTTACTGGCTCTCGGTGGCGCGGCCGAAGGGAGTGAAGCGTCGGGTGTGGCCTGGCGCCGTTGTCGCGATGTCACTCTGGGTGTCAATGTCTTGGGGGTTCGGCGCTTACGTGACTTCGCTCGGGCGGTACACGGTCTACTACGGAAGTCTCGCTGCCATGGCAGTGCTCCTTGTCTGGTTCTGGCTGTCTTCGCTCATGTTCCTCGTGGGTGCGGAGCTCAATGCGCAGCTCGAGGGTGTGCGCGACTTAGCGCCCGAGGAGTGAGCGCGACCGCACACCGACATCTGTCCACGGCGCGCGCGGACGCGGCATGTCGCTTGCGTCGTGAGTGGTCGAAGTCTCCTTGGGTGATCTTCCATTCACGCGGCTCGCATGCGCGCACGTGATCGGTCACACTCCAATGAGAAGGCGAGAGGTAGTCGCCAAGCATGATCTCTGTAGCACCCAAACTCTCGTCCACCGCCATTCCGCAAAACACCCCGAGCCCCGGCTGCTCACGCCAAACGCGCCAAACGCGTCCACGCCAGACCGCTGTCCTGCTCACCGCCGCTCTCCTGTCGCTTCTGGGAAGCGGCTGCGTGCGAAATAGACAGCCCGCTGATCAAGCGGTGCTGCGCTCCCTCGAAGGAGAATCCTCGGGTGTCGTCGCCGTCGCGACGTCGCTGGATGAAGCCACGCAGCACATCACGCTCTGTAGCGGCGCGCTGGTCGCGCCGAACCTGGTCTTGACGGCACGTCACTGCGTGTCGCGTGCGGTCACGGCAACGCCATCCTGCGATGCGAAGGGACGCTCGCACAACGGCGTGCACCTCGCGGAGGACGCCGACCCGCAGCTCATCACGATCTACGCGAAGTCCGAGGTCCATCCCGACAGCGATGTTCCGTCTGCTCACGCCATCCGCACACTGCATCCGTCCGGTCACGTGCTGTGTGACGCGGATGTCGCGTTCCTCGTCCTCGATCGTCCGGTGACGGGTGTGCGAATCATGCACATGCGGTTGACGGCTCCGGTGGAGTCGGGTGACGCGGTGGTGCCGGTCGGCTTCGGCGGCGGCGCGAAGATGGCGGTGGGCACGCGTGTCGCGCGTCCGGTGAGCACGATCCTCGCGACCGGCCCCGCGTCGAACCGCGAGACGGGCGCAGTGCTCGGCCCGCGCGAGTTCGAGGTGGATCAAGCGACCTGCCGCGGTGACTCGGGTGGACCAGCCGTCGACGCGCGAACCGGCGAGATCGTCGGCGTCGTGTCGCGAGGCGGCAGCTGCTCCGCCGCGGGCAACCACGTGTACACGAGAGTGGACTCCTACGCGCGCCTGGCAGCGATGGCACTCGCCAACGCCGACCGAGCCATGAAGGAGAACCACGAGGTCGCCATGAAGCGAGACGAAAAAACGGAGTAGCCCAGGCCGACTCCGTCAGGTCTTTCGTTGTCAGGTCTTCCGCACGGGCACTTGGCGTCCCAGCTTCTTCAACACTTCTTTCAGATCGTCCCACACCTGCTTCTTCGACTCGGCCTGCGTCTCGGTCGGCCGGAGCAGATACGACGGGTGGTAGGTGGGCATCACCGGGATCTTTCCGCGATAGAGCTTCCACGAGCCGCGCAGCTTGGTGATCCCGATGTTGGTGCCCAGCAGCGCGGTGACCGCGGTGTTTCCCAGCGCGACGATCACGTCCGGGTTCACGAGCTGCAGCTGCTCGTGAACGAACGGGAAGCAGGTCTCCATCTCGTCGGGCGTGGGTCGGCGGTTGGCCGGTGGCCTGCACTTCAGGATATTGCAGACGTAGACGTCCTCCGCGGGGTCGAGCCCCATCGCGGTGATCATCTTGTCGAGCAGCTGCCCCGCGCGCCCCACGAACGGAATTCCCTCCGCGTCCTCGTCCGCGCCAGGAGCCTCACCGAGGAAGACGACCTTCGCCGTGTGAGACCCGCGCGAGAACACAGTCTTCGTGCGCGTCGTAGCGAGCACGCATTTCGTGCAAGCAGCGACCTCGGCCTGAAGAAGAGGAAGACGAACCGAGGGATCGACAGGGACGAGCGCAGAGGCAGTCGAGGGGGAGGTCGAGGTCGGGGTCGAGGTCGGGGTTGAGGTCGAGGTCGAGGTCGAGGTCGGGGTCGAGGTCGGGGTCGAGGTCGAGGGGAAGGGGGAGGTCGAGGTCGAGGGGAAGGGGAACGGGAAGGCCGGTGTCGAGGTCGAGGTCGTCGTCGAAGTCGGTGTCGAAGTCGAAGTCGAAGTCGAAGTCGGTGTCGAGGTCGAGGTCGTCGTCGAAGTCGGTGTCGAGGTCGAGGTCGTCGTCGAAGTCGAAGTCGAAGTCGGTGTCGAAGTCGAAGTCGAAGTCGAAGTCGAAGTCGTCGTCGTCGTCGTCGTCGTCGCCCTCTTCCCCTTCGGGATCCCGATCGCCCCCGAGTCCTCCTGCACCTCCAGGTACGCGCGCAGCGACGCGGCGATCTCCCCCAGCTCGGTTCGCGGATCGGACTCCATTTCTCCCCCGTACCTTACGGTGCTTCGGGGGCGAGTGGAACGGGCGCGTTCGCGCGCAGGAATCGCTGGATGATCGCGCAGAGCAGCGCCGGCGTCTCCTGCATCGGGTAGTGGCCGCTGTCGGCGATCCCGACCACGTCGAGCTTCTCGCAGATCGCCGAAAGAGACTCCCTCACCTGCTTCTCTCGCATCTGCGGGGCGTCTTCTCCGCCCGTCACGGCAAGGAGCGGCACTGTGATATTTTTCGTGGGCTCGGGCAGTCCGTCGCGCGCGTACATCCGCGCGTAGGCCGCGACCGCACGCGGCTCCGCTGTCTCGCGCCAGCGCGCGAGCTTGTAGTCCATCCACGTGGACCCGAGGCGCTCACCCCACATGGGCCCGAGGCGCGCTGCTCGCGTTGCGTCGTCGCCCAGAGCCACGGCGTCGAGGAACGCCAGCACGTTCTCGTCCGCGCCCATGCCTGCCGGCGGCACCGGCGTCAGCAGCACGGCGCTGGTCACGCTGTCCGGTTGCTCCTGCGCGAGATGCATCGCGACGAGCGAGCTCATCGAGTGTCCGATGATCGCGAACCGCTCCCACCCGAGAAAATCAGCCACTTCGAGCACGTCGGTCGCCGCCTCCGCAACGGTGTAGTGGCCGAGGATCCCGTGCGAGTCCCCGTAGCCGCGCAGGTCCGTGAACGCCCACGTGAACCGCCTGCCGTCCAGGTACGCGCGCGCGCCGTCCCACGTCGACGTGTCGCACAGCCAGTCGTTGAGGACGATCACGCCCGTCTCACCGTTTCCATACGTGTGCCGGCCAAGCGTCATGTCAGTGCGAGAAGTGGACGCTGAACTTTCCGGTCTGTCCAGGGATCGCGATGCCGTCGTGGTCGAGCGCCGTCTTGAACGACTTGCGTTGCGCGCAGATCTTGGCTTGGCGTCCGAAGCCGTGCCCAGGGTCCTGCATCACAGCGATGGTCGTCGGGCGACCATCCGCGCCCACGTTCACCTGCAGCACGACGAACGCTTCATCGATCTGCTCCGCGTCCGCTTCCGCGGGGAACGGGCAGTCATTCCAGTCGGCGGAGCCATCGAGGCCCGCCTTGCGCGAGCGATCAGGCCCCTGCACCACGGGCGGAGGCGGCGCTGCGGGGCCGGTGCCCGTGCCGCCGGGCGCGCCATCGTTGCGAACGACCTTCGCAGTGAGCCCGTTCCGACCAGTGCCCTGGGCCGACACGGCGCCATACGACGTGCCATCACCGGTTCCGGTCACGAAGGCGGCGCCCGTGAGATCCTCGACGTCGTCTGGCTTCGGCTCCTGCGTGAGCACTGCGGCGGCAAGCGCGGGCGTCGGCGCGGGCGTCTCGTCCTTCGGTGGCTCCTCGATCTTGTCGTCCTTCGCCACGGGCGGCGGTGGAGGCGGGGGCTCTTTGTCCGGCTCTGGTGGCGGCGGCGGCGGCGGCTCCGGCTTGTCTTGCGTGACCTCGTACTCCTGCGTGAGCTTCTCCGCGATCGCGACGGACATCCCGCGGTTCCACCGGAGGATATCCGCCAGCAGGCTCGAGGTGATCGCACCGACGGCGACGCCCACATGCAAGAGCTCCGCGAGCAGGAGCACGATCCCGATGGTGTACTGCCCCGAGTCCATCGCAAACACCTTGCGCATGGGCTCCTCTTTCGAGGCGGCCTGGGCCTGGGCGATCATCTTGGGTTCGGAAGCGTCACTCATGGGTACTGCGTTGGACGTGTGAGAGGTTCGGTCGGCTTCTTCGTGGGGCTTCTTCGTTGGGCTTCTTCGTTCGAGCTCAGGAGGTCATTTCTTGGGAGCCGGGGGAGCAGCGCCGCCGCCGGGTCCGGGCACCTGCACCATCGGCGGGACCGGGCTCACGCCGAACGCGATCTTGGAGACCTGCGCCTGCTTCAGGATGTCGAGCACGTGGATGACGCGCCCATGCGGCACCGCGCTGTCGGCCTTGATGACCGCGCGGAGCTCGTTGTTCTTGATGTGCGCGTCCTTTGCGGCGGGGAGGATCGCATCGTCGTTCGCGACCGTCTTGCCGTCGATCTGGGTCGTGCCGTCGGCCGCGAGGACCACGCTGAAGACGACCTGCACCTCGGTGCCCGACGCCGCCTTCGGGAGATCCAGCGGCACCGACTGCGACACGATGAGCTTTGCCGTCACCATGAAGATGATGAGAAGAACGAGCGTGACGTCGACGAGCGGGGTCACGTTGATCCCGGTGATCGCGTCGTCGCTGTCCTGTGCGCCTCCGGCCATGGGTCAGCTCGCTTCCTCTTCGTCACCGTCCGCGGGCTTGCTCTTCTTCCCGGGGTTCTTCGTGGGCCGCGGCGCGGGCGTGCTGATGCGCGCGGGCGGCTCTTCTGCGCGCTCACCCTCTGCTCGCAGGTTCGCGAGGAGCATGTGCGCGAGCGCGTCGGTGTTCGCGACGGTGGTCTTCACGATGCGCTGGAACGTGTTGAACGCAGCAACGGCCGGGATGGCGACGATGAGGCCGATCGCGGTGGCGACGAGCGCCTCTGCGATGTTCGCCATGACCGCCTGCGGGGCGACCTGGCTTGCGACCTGTGTGGCGCCCGCGACCGCGGGGCCCGTGTTTGCTTTCGCGAGCTCATCGAACGCGCCGACGATACCGATGACCGTTCCGAGCAGACCGATGAACGGCGCGTTGTTGCCCAGCGTGCCCAGGAACGCGAGCCGCTTCTCCAGCTTCATCCGCTGGAGCGCAGCGGCGCCCGCCATGGCCTCCTCGGCCGCGTCGGCGCCCATGTCCGCCTCGACGACACCAGCGACGACGACCGCCGCCTCTGCGCTGGGCGATGCCTCGAGCCGGCGACGCGCGCCCTCGAGATCTTTCGCGCGGAGCAGCCGCCCGAGATCCTTCATCAGCGCCTGGGTGTCATCGCGCAAGGACCAGTAGAGCCACGCGCGCTCCAGCATGATCGCGAGCGACACCACGCTCAGGATCAACATCAACGCGAGGACCCAGAAGGTCCCCAGGCCAACCATTGCGCTCTTGACTCGCTCGATCATGACGGATGCCTACGATGCCTCTCGGGATCTAAGAGTGTCGGCCCACTGAAAACCGGCCGGCCTATCTACGGTTACCATCCGGGGGCGTAATTGCCAATTCGTTATACTTTTGTATTACCGGCGCGTTCGTCCGGTTCTTGAGCATCAGACGCGGATTCCAGTTGGGATTCATGATCGTACGGCTCAGCTGCGTCTACTGCAGTCGCCAGTACAGTGGTCGCATAAGCGCCTTTTGGTAACACAAAGTAAACCCGCAGCTCTCCCGATTCTTCCCGGTCCGCGCCTCCATCCTGCTCTGTCCGCAGCTCCGAGACGAGCATGCGCAGGGGGCGGCGGGCTCCCTCGCCGAGCGACGCGGTCCGGATGAAATCGAATCCCTCCCCGAACACCCGGGTCGTCACGGCACGCTCGAGGGCGAGCGCCGCGCCGGAGGGGTCCTTCATCTTCGCGCCGGGCATCGGGCCGCTGGGACAGATCTCGAGCGCCCGCGCCCGTGCCTGCTCCTCCTCGAGGTTCTCCGACGTGAAGATGCCGCCCGAGCGATGCACGCACAAGAGGTCTCCGTCGATGGGCGTCGCGAACGTGCCGTCGCTCACGCGCGCGGCGAGCACCTCGTTGAAGGCGCGCGACTGCAGCGCGGAGAACATGAAGCGTCGCTTCTTTGGATCGCGTGGTCCCGGCTCGTCGCCACGCAGCCATGCGAGCGCGCGCTTGTCGTTGTCGTCGTCGCGCCCGAACCGCTGGCGGCCGTACGCATTGGGGACGCCGACGCGCCCGGCCTCATCGAGCGCTGCGACGATCGCGGGCATCCTGCTGCGCGGAACGTCACGCAGCGTGATCGCGAATCGATTGCCCAGAAGGTGTCCGGTGCGCAGCTTGTTGCCGTGGCGCTTCACGGACAGGACGCGAACGCCATCCACGTTCATGTCGAGGATCTTCGCGAGGTCCGGATGCTGGCGCTCCGGAAGAAAGAGCGAGATCTGCTGCGAGGTCACGCCGCGCCGATCCTTCATCCCGGCCACGCCCACCTCGCGCTGGTTCGCGCCCGTCGCGCGGGCGATGCGGCGCACGGCCTCGTCGGTCGTGAGGTCCGTCTTCTCGAAGTGGACATAGACGTGCTCGCCCGCGCCCGCCGGCTCGTAGGCGAAGATCTCGTCGACGCGGAAATCCTCCGGCTTCGACTTGAACGTGACACGGGGCAGGGGAGAGACCAGGGAAGACACGGCTAGCCGAGCTCGTGTGCCATCACGTCGCGCGGGCTGCGGAAGTACTGCTGTGGGGAGTAGGAGAGGAAGTTGGAGACGCGCGATGTGTACACGCACGCATATTCCTCGACCTGCTTTCCGAAGCTCGATTGCTCCGTGCCCTCCTTGAGGAGCGGACCGAAGTACGGGTGGAAGCGCGCGTTCGTGCGCCGGTCGATCGTGCTGACCTCTGCTTCGACCTCGCGGATGATGCCGCGCAGCCGCTCGATGGCGCGCTTGATGCGGACGCGCTCGGCCTCCAGGTCGGTGGGGCTGTGCGTACTAGGGGCCGCGTTCGGATGGGCGGCGGCCTGCGGGGGAGCGTGCTTCGCCTCGATCATGCGCGTCAGCTCCTTCACGCGCGACTGGTAGAAGCGCAGCTCGTCCTCGGTGTGCTCACGCTTGCTCTCGAGCTCATCCAGGCGTTCGTAGTCCTGGCTGCACAGGTCGTGGGCGGAGGTCTCCTGCTCCAGCTCCTGGATGATCATCGCCGTGCGCCACGCGCTGTCCTTCTTGGAGCGGAGGATGTCGCCGTAGATGTGATCACCAACATAAAGTACTTCGTCGCCCGGTACGGCGAGCGCGCGCTCGAAGTCGGCGAGGTTGCCGCCCTCGTAGATCTTGCCGCGCTCCAGCGGGAAGGTGGCGTGGCGCAGCATCTCGCCCTCACGCATGAGGAGGGGGCGGTGGTCCTGGAAGAAGGCGGGCTTCTGCGCCGCGCAGATCACGACGTCGAAGAAGTTGCGCCACGACGGGTACTCGCTCATCGCGCCGCCCAGCAGGTACGTCATCATCTTGTCCGAGTACGACCAGCGCGAGTTCGTCAACAGGAAGAGCTTCTTCCCGGAGCTCCGCAGCTTGTGGAGCGTGGGCGCCAGGTTCGGGTCGCGATGGATGTAGCGAGGGAGATCGGCGGCGACCGCGTTCAGGATCGTCCCGTCGCGGTGCGCCTCGTCGATGCACTCGCGGATGTCGGTGAACGTCTTCGCGTAGTCGATGGCGAAGCCGCGCTCCTCCATGGCGGTGACGAGCGCGGCATAGCAGGCGACCTCCGACAGGGCGTACAGGGTGTCGATCCAGTGGTAGCGCGGCGTGGCTGGGCGGATCTTCTTGTGGAGGTAGAGCTCCTTGATCTCGTCCTTCGTGAGCTCGCGCAGGCCGTGGTAGCCCTTGTGCACGAACTTGTAGCGGTCCATCTTCACGATGTGTCCGTACCGCTTGTCGATGATGAGGCCGCGGACCGGGAAATCCTTGGGCGGCGTGATGTCGCGGATGAACTCCGGATAGCCGCGCAGCACCAGCTTCTCCACGGTGGCGCGGATGGAGAGATCGTCCATTTCGCCCTGGTCGTAGATGGCGAGCGTGTAGTCCATGTCGAAGCCGACCCACGCGATCTGGCTCATCTTCAGGTTGCGATTGCAGAACACGCGCCGCTCGCGCGGGATCTTCGGCGTCTGGCTGCGCGTGAGGAAATCATCCATGGGCAGCGTCAGCTGCTCACCATGCGGCTTGCCTTCGTGCTTAGCGTCGCCCAACGTCCAGAAAGCGTATCACAAGGCATTTCAGCGCGCGCAGGGCCTTCGAGTGGACAGAGCACGCTCGCGGCCGCAGATTCAATGGTGAGTGAGAGTTTCAGCGTTCGCGTGCGGGCTCGGTGCGGCGACGCTCATCGGTGGGGCGGGCCTCGTGTGCGCGGGCCTCGTGTGGGCAGAGCCCGCAGCGCCGGTAGAGTCCGGGTCGTCGTCGCCGGCCTCGTCGCCGGCCTCGTCGGCATCCGCATCAGCATTGACGCCGCGTGATGTAGGCCCGATGGCGACTCGCGTTGGCGGTGACGGGCGGTGGCTTCCGGTGCCAGATGGCACGGGCCCACCAGTGATGTGGAAGACGACGCTCCATCCCGACACCGCGCGAAGCGATGCGGAGGTCTTCATCGTCGCGATCGATCTGTCGCTGACGCGTCTGCATGCGGTGGCTGGCGCGAGCGAGCCGCAGTCCGTCGCTGCGGACGCCGGCGCCTCCGCGACCTACGTGCGCGGAGCGATCATCCCCGCGGTCGATCAGCCGGCGCTGCTCGCCGCATGGAACGGCGGTTGGAAGAGCGAGCACGGTCACTACGCGATGCAGGTGGACGGCGTGACCATCGCGGTCCCGAAGGACAGCGCGTGCACGATCGCTGGATACGACGACGACGGCGTGCTGATCGGGCCGTGGCGCGAGCTCGGGGAGACGGAGCCCCACATGACGTTCTACAGGCAGACGCCGTCCTGCCTGTACGTGCATGGCAAGCGCAACCCGGGGCTCGCCGCGCCCATGACCACCAACTGGGGCGCGGCCGCAGACGGCAACCCCGTCATTCGCCGTTCGGCGATGGGGACTGACGCGCGCGGCGCATTTCTCTACGTGGGCGTCAGCACACAGACCACCGCGCCTGCCTTGGCGGACAGCATGCATCACGCAGGCGCAGCCGACGTCGCGGAGCTGGACGTGAACTGGGCGTTCCCGAGGTTCCTGGTGTTCCAGTCGGACGCGGCGGGCCAGCGCACTGCGCAGTCGCTCTTCCCGGGATTCGTGTTCGAGAAGAACCAGTACGTGGGCAAGCGATCGGCGAGAGACTTCTTCTACGTCGTGCGACGGACGACCTCGACCTCAATCGCAGACCAGCGTGACAGGTAGCTTGTCGTCCGCGCAGCCTTGCGCGGGGCCCTTGCACGCGGACGGGAGGGCGCCCTCGACGCAGAGGCAGGTCCATTCGCGCGCACATGCGCCCGGGTATTGCGCGCACTCGTAGGTCGCGGGGCCTCCGCTCTGGGGATGCGTGATGCACATCTCGGTGCCCTGACAGGTCTGATCGCCGCAGGGATGCGTGGGGCAAAGCAGGCAGTCTTCGCCGGTGGGGTTCCAGGTGTTGCTCGCCGCGTCGCAGACCATCGCTGTCGCGCAGCAGAGGTCGACGCGATCACAGGACACCTGTCCTGGAATGCAAGGCGTGCCGTGGATCGGAGACTTGACGCACGGGCCGCTGCCGTCAAACGTCGGATTCGTAACGCCGCCATCCACCGCCACGGAACCCTCGGGCCCGGCCTCGTCCGCGCCGGCCGCATCACCAGAGTCCCCAGGCGTCGTGACGCGCCCACCACACGCGAACACGATCGCGGCGACGAGCGAGCAAGGAACGACGAAGCGAAAGCGCATGCGAGAAGCCTACGCCCAGGTCGAGGTCGAAGTCGAAGTCGAAGTCGGCTACATTTGACGGGTGGCACCGGCTCGCGCACTCGTCATTCTTCGCACTGGCGATGCCATGGCCTCCGTTGCGGAGCGACGCGGGCAGTATCCGGAGATCATCCGCGAAGGCATTCGCGACGCATGGACGGGCGACGTTCGCGTCATCGACGTGCGCACGGATGAGGCGCTCCCGGCCGCCGACGCGATCGCCGGCATCATCGTGACCGGCTCCTCGCACTCCGTCACCGAGCAGGCGCCGTGGATGAAGCGGGCGGGCGCGTTCCTGCGCGCCGTATCGGAGGACGGTGTGCCCGTGCTCGGTCTTTGCTTCGGGCATCAGCTCATCGCCGATGCATTCGGTGGCCGCGTGGAGAAGAACCCGCGCGGCCGCGAGATCGGCACGGTCGTCCTCGAGCTCTCGGAGGAGGCCGCAGCGGACCCGCTCTATCGTGGCTGCGCGCGCGCCATGAAGATCCAGGCCACCCATGTGGACAGCGTCGTCGCGCTGCCGAAGGACGCGCGTCTCTTCGCGACCACGAGCCTCGATCCGCACGCGGCCTACGCGATAGGCGAGCGTGTGCGCTGCGTGCAGCTACACCCCGAGCTCGATGCCGACATCATCCGCGCCTATGTGGAGGCGCGGCGGCACCTCATCGATGGGGAGGGGCTCTCGACCGACGCGCTCCTCGCGAACATCAGTGAGGCGCCCGACGCGCCGAAGTTGCTCCGGAACTTCGTGACGCACTTCGCGCGAATCTCCGCGCGCGAATGAACGCGGGGCGCGATGCACGCTGGGAGGATGGGCGAGAGGTGTCCTCTGAGCTCAGTCCTCCTCGAAGTCGGACACCTGCTCGGCGCGCGCCTCCGTCACCTCGTCGACATGCGCGGCATCGGCCTCGTCACCGGAGACAGCGGCTCCGGCAAGACCACCACGTGCAGGCGCCTCGCCGCCGGCCTGCACAGTGGCCTCTACCGCGTGCTCTACGTTTCCATGACCACCGGCAACGTGATGGACCTCTACAAATCCATCGCGTGGGAGCTCGGCCTCCCGACCGAGCGAAACCGGGCTGCGCTCTTCCGCCAGATCC
>JANXLV010000313.1 GCA_025355005.1 Myxococcales bacterium
CCTCGACCTCGGCCTCGACCTCGACCTCGGCCTTCTCCTCGACCTTGACCTCGGCCTTCTCGTCGGCCTTGGCCTTCTCGTCGCTCTTTTCCTTTTCCTCTTCGCTCACGGCTTCTTCTCGATGTCTCGCACGTAGCCCCACTTCTTCATTCCAGCCATGAGCTCGTCCTGGTTGATCGCGCCGCCTCCGCTGCCTGCTACGCCTCCGCCGCCCGATGACGTCGCGTGGGCTCGCTCGAAGCTGAACATCACGCTACCGGGAGTCTGCGTGACGTGCTCCGTCTTCGGTACGGGGCAGTTCGTTCGGCCGAGGGCAAGGTTCAGGCGCGGTCGCTGGGGGTTCGTGACGTCCACGGGGAGCGCGTTGTCCGCGCAGCGAAGCATGAGCGGGCCCTGCGACACGTCGCCGCGGATCTCGATGACGCCCACTGTCTCTTCCTTCTCCTGGAGCTCCACCCGCGTCCCTGTGATCTCCACGGAGCGCGGCGTGCGCATGGTCGCGGGCTTTCCGTCGACCCATGCATCGAAGGAGCGCGGCGCAGTGATCGTCACCGTGACGCGCGCGGGAAAGGTGAGCGTGTAGCGGTAGCGGCCGTGAGAGGCGTCGTCGTAGTAGGTGGCGTACCAGTCGGTTGCGCGCCGTCGCATGTCGAGCACCGTTGCTTCGTTCTGTCCGGCGACGTTCGTGAGCTCGTACGGATCCTTGCTGCGCGCGTAGAGCTCCTCGGCGGGGAATCGACCGGTGGTGAACGGCGTGCCCATCACCACGCGCTGGATCGGCCCGGCCTTGTCCCAGATCGGCGTCACGTCGATGCGCGGTGCATACTGCGCGTAGGCCCAATCGCCACGCAAGAAGCGGATCGCGTTCGCCATGCCCACGCCTGCGATGAAGTCGTCATCCCAGTGCGCGGCGACCTCGGGTGCTGGAGACAGGTTCGGTGAGTCGAAGACGCGCGTGTCGGGCAGGTCGAGCGAGATTCCATAGAACGACTCGACCGCGCGCAGCACCGCGAGCACCGAGATGTCGTCCTTGATGACGCCGCCGCGCGGCCTGCGTCCGGACTGCGGGCCCTCGTAGGCGAGCACGAATGGCGCGCGCATCTCCTCCGAGTCCGCGCCCACGCCGTGGCTCATGCCCCCTGGCCAGAGCCCCGTGAGCGGCGAGCGAAACGCGCGGTGCTCGTGCCGCATCGTGAAGCCGCGTCCGTGGTCGGAGCCGAGGTACACCATGCGCGACGCCGTCGGTGATGCCGCGCGCTGCGCCTCCAGCGATTCGGACAGGAGCCGCGTGGACACCATCGCGTTCGTCCACAGCTGCGGGAAGACGGCGGGGTTCAGGTTGTCGGGCGCGAGCCCTTCGGGGAACGGCGGCGCGCTCGTCAGCGGCGCAGGCGGCCACGGCGTGTGCGTGTTCGCGAGCCACCACATCGCGAACGTGTCGTCGTACGGGTGCTCTGCTACCCACTCCTTCCAGCGGGCGGCGATCGCGTAGTGGTGATCGGGCATCTCGCTGTCGTAGCCGCCGTCCCAGCCCAGGTACGAGTACGTCGGAATGATCGAGAAATTGCCCAGAAACGCGAACGTCTGCACACCCTCGGCGGCGAGCTTCGCGATCACGTTGTGCGTCACCGCTGGTGGAGTCTCTGCGACCGTACGTGAGATCATCGGCTCGCCCACGTCGTTGAAGAAGCCGGCGCGGAGGAGACGTCGCGAGTAGCTCGTGGTGATGAGGCCTGGCGTCATGCCGCCCTGGAAGTAGGTTCCGTTCTTCGCGACCCACTCACGGAGCCAGTCTGCCTTCGCGTCGCCGGTGCCCTTCAGGATCATCTGATCCCAGAGCGGCCACGGCACTGCGTCGTACACGCTCCACATCACCTGCCGCGGTCCGCGTCCGGTGACCTTCTTCATCACGAGCGGGTTGCCGAGGCCGAGGCCCTCGGGGCCCGTGTTCTTGATCGTCACGCGCACCGTGCGTCCGTTGCGCGCGGGGATGGGGATTCGCACGTGCTGGAATGCG
This sequence comes from Myxococcales bacterium, assembly GCA_025355005.1. Taxonomy (GTDB): domain Bacteria; phylum Myxococcota_A; class Polyangia; order Polyangiales; family Polyangiaceae; genus JANXLV01. The sequence continues at coordinate 2,018 of JANXLV010000313.1, forward strand.
CGACGCTCGTGGCCGTAGTCCACGGCGCGCTTCGGCTGATCGATGAGCTCCGTGTGTCCCTTGAACGGCTGCGTGCCGAGCACCATGGAAGGCTGCGCGGTGCGCTCTTCCTCGAAGACGACCTCCGCGTTGAAGTCGTGGGTCTCCTCCTCCGCGCACAGATACATGTCGAGCTCGGAGTCCGCCGCGGTCTCGGGCAGCACGAACGACATCTTCTCGCCGCGATACAGGATGGTCCCGCGATGGAAGAACAGCTCGAAGAACTGGCCACCGTGCTTGCCGATCTGGATGTTGCCGCCGCGTTCGCCGTCCGGCTGCAGGTCCTCCGTGGCTCCGAACACGTCGCGGCTTCGCAGCGCGCACGATGGCGTCATGCACCTGTCGAGCGCCCGATACTCCACGACGTAGGCGTAGGGCGCCGGAGGTAGGTCGGAGGGAGGCATCGTCGCGCTCCCTTCTATCAAAAAACGGGCGAGCTGGGCCCTGAAGTCGGCAGCCACGAAGCACCTTGGAAGCCGGGCGCGATGCGCGTAAAGGTCTTTGAGCGTGCGGTTTTCGTACATCGTCCCCGTTCACAACGAGACGCGGCTCCTTCGAGAGAAGCTGGACGTGCTCGTGCGCGGGCTTTCGGAGCGTGGTGGCGGAGCGGCGCTCCTCGTCGAGAACGGCAGCGCGGATGCGTCCTGGCAGCTCTGCCAGGCGCTCGAACAGGAATATCTCTCGGCCAAGGCCGTGGTCGTGCGCGCGTATCGCGTGCCCGAGGCAGGAATCGGCCACGCTTACGACGCCGGGCTCCGGAAGATGCTCGACCTCCACCCCATCTCCGAGGATCGCGAGCGCTGGGCAGTTCTCACCGCGGCGGACCTGCCGTTCGGCTTCACGGACGTGGAGGCAGCGGCAGAGTACGTGCAAACTGCACGCATCATGATCGGCTCCAAGGCGCATCCCGACAGCCGCGTGGACGTCAACATGGACCGCGCGGTGGCGAGCAGGGCCTACCGCTTCGCCCGTCGTACGGTCCTCGGCTCGCGTGTGGGTGACTCGCAGGGGAGCATCCTCCTTCGCGCGGACCTCGCGCGGGAGCTCGTGCCCTTGATCGCCGCGCGCGGGTTCTTCTACTCGACGGAGCTCGTCTATTTCGCGGAGCGCGCGGGGGAGTCCGTGCGCGAGCTGCCGATCACGCTCGACAAGAACGACCGCAAGAGCTCCGTGAAGCCCGTGAAGGATGGCGTGCGGATGATGGGGCAACTGCTCGAGCTCCGGGCACGCACACTGTTTCGCAAGCGGGCTTAATCGTAGGACCCCGCGGCCCGTTACCCCATGTGTGGGCGGCCTCCGCATGTCAGGCACGTGACCCGGAGAGCGCCAGACCGTTGACAGGGGACCCCGCGTTTCTCGGGAAATCGCCCGTCGCGGCGTCGGCATCCCATTTGCGTGAGTGTGAGGCAGCCATGCACACTCCCCATTCCAACCTCCGCCAGTTCTCGAACTACGAAGCTCCTACCAACCGCTTCGCGCAGCTTGCCGTCAACGTGAACGCCGAGCGTCCGCGCAAGACCGTGAAGCTCGCGCGCCAGGGCAACCCGCATCCCGCGAGCGGGGGTCCGACGCCGCCGAAGAAGGAAGCGAGCGGCTCCGGTGTGCGCGCCAAGGTCACCGCGCCCAACTGCGACCAGCTGGAGCGCATGGCGTCCTTCGTCACGCTCTTCACCAGCATGCGCAAGGAGCTCGAGCACGTGATCGACACGTCTCGCGTCCTGGTCCTGACGGGGCGCGTGCCCGAGGAGCTCGACGCGAACGATCCCGTTCTCACGGCGATGCTGCGCCTCGTGAACGGCGTTTCTTCGGTCGAGGACGTCATCGAGTCGTCGGGCCTCGAGCGCTCGCACGCGGTGTCGGTGCTCTGCACACTGCTCGTGGCGCGAACAATCACGTTCGTCTAGCCAGCGGGCTTCAAAAGCCGAGCGAAATGGGCGAGACTCCGCGGGTAGCATGAAGCCCCCCGCGAATATCTTCCGTGAATACGACATCCGTGGCGTCGCTGAGCGCGACCTGACCGACGAGACCGCGTACGCCATCGGGCGTGGGCTTGGCACCATGTTGATGGTCGACGGGAAGGCTCCTCGCCTCGCCGTTGGTCGCGACTGTCGCCTCTCTTCGCCGCGGCTCTTCGCTGCGCTCACGAAGGGGCTCATGGACTCGGGCGTCCACATCGTGGACATCGGCATCGGGCCGACGCCCATGCTGTACTTCGCGGTCCACCATCTGAACACCGATGGCGGCGTGATGATCACGGGCAGCCACAACCCCGGCGACGAGAACGGCTTCAAGACGATGCGCGGCAAGGCGTCCTTCTACGGAAAGGACATCCAGGAGCTGCGGGAGCGCATCGACAAGGACGACTTCGTCGCCAAGGCAAGCGGGGCAGGCGTCGGCAACATCGAGATCCAGAGCGTCGAGGACGCGTACGTCGCGAACATCGAGAAGTCGTTCACGCGCTTCGACAAGCCGCTCAACTTCGTCCTGGATGCAGGCAACGGCTCTGGCGGGCCGCTGGGCCTGCGTGCGATGAAGAGCATCGGCCTCGCGCCCGTCCCCCTGTTCTGCGACATGGACGGGACATTCCCGAACCATCACCCCGATCCCACGGTGGCCAAGAACCTCGAGGCGCTCGTCGCGAAGGTGAAGGAGACAGGCGCACGCGTGGGCCTGGCGTACGACGGCGATGCGGATCGCCTCGGAGCGGTGGACTCCAACGGCGACATCATCTGGGGCGACAAGCTCCTGATCCTCTTCTCCCGTGCGCTGCTCGCAAAGAACCCGGGCGCGGCGATCCTTGGTGAGGTGAAGTGCTCGCAGACCCTCTACGACGATGTGCAGAAGCATGGCGGCCGGCCCATCGTCTGGAAGACCGGGCACTCGCTCATCAAGACGAAGATGAAGGAGGAGCACGCGCTGCTCGCCGGTGAGATGAGCGGGCACTTGTTCTTCGCGGACCGGTATTTCGGCTTCGATGACGCCTGCTACGCGGGCATTCGCCTGCTCGAGATCCTCGCTGCGGATCCGCGCTCCATCAAGGAGATGCTGTCCGACGTGCCCGTGACGTTCTCCACGCCGGAGATCCGCGTGGACTGCCCCGACGCGATCAAGTTCGACGTCGTGCGCGCCGTGACGGAGCACTACAAGAAGAAGGGCAACAAGGTCCTCGACATCGACGGCGCGCGCATCACGTTCTCGGAGCCAGAAGACGCAGGGAAGATCGCGTGGGGCCTCGTGCGTGCGTCGAACACCGGTCCGATCCTGGTCATGCGGTTCGAGGCAGAGAGCGACGCACGCCTCGCCTCGATCAAGGCCGAGGTCGAGGGCGTCGTCACGGACGAGCGCAAGCGACTTGCACGCTGACGTGACCGCGACCACCGAGCCGAAGACGTGGACGATCGGTGAGATCGTCAAGTGGGCCACGGATGACTTTCGCACGCGTGGGATCGAGAATCCCGGTCTGGACGCGCAGCTCATCGTCGCCTTCACGCTGAAGGTCACGCGCACGCAGATCATCGTGGACGCACAGCGCCCGCTCACTGCCGAGGAGCTCGCGAAGCTGCGTGCGCTGATCAAGCGTCGGCGCTCGCGCGAGCCCATGGCGTACCTGCTGGGTGAGCGCGAGTTCTACGGTCGCTCGTTCCGCGTGGACGGACGCGTGCTCATTCCACGCCCCGACACGGAGACCCTGGTGGAGGTCGCGCTCACGCGGACACGCGCGCAGAGCATGTACGCGCGCGTGCTGGATCTGTGCACGGGCAGCGGCTGCGTCGCCACAACGCTTGCGCGAGAGCGTCCCACCACACGCGTCACGGGCACGGACAAGAGCGCGGACGCGATCGCCGTGGCGCGTGACAATGCCGCGCGACTCGGCGCGACGAACGTGTGGTTCGCCGTCTCGGACCTGTTCGAGAAAGCAGACGGCCCGTACGAGCTCATCACCGCGAATCCGCCGTACATCGCCACGGACGAGATCCCGCGCCTCCAGCCGGAGATCGACAAATACGAGCCGAAGCTCGCGCTCGACGGCGGTCCCGACGGCCTCGACCTTGTGCGAAAGATCGCGGCGCAGGCGAGCGCGCGTCTGGTCCCCGGCGGCGTGCTCGCGCTGGAGATCGGCGCGGGGCAGGCGCAGGACACCGCAGAGATCCTGCGCGCGAATGGCTTCGGCGAGATCGAGATCACCCGCGACTACGGACGGATCGAGCGCGTCGTGAGCGGACTGTCGAAGGCGACGGAACACCTGCCGGGCGCGGGACGTTGAGGTAGGCGTCGCGATGTTCGTGCTCACCCTGTTGCTCGTGAGTGGGCTCTCGCACTGGTTTTTTGCGGGCTGGGTGACACGCTCGTTCCCGAAGCTCCGCGTGCGCCGCGTGCGAGCGGCGGCGGCGTGCCTCGCGATCCTTCCGATGGTGCTGCGGCTTACGACGCACTTCACGTGGCACCCGCTGGTGACGGACCTGATGGGCGCGTCGATGATCGAGCTGCTGACGGTGATCGCAGGCAGCCTGGTGATCCTGACATTTCAGATCCTGCGAACCATCGCGGGCCGGCTACGACCGACGAAGACGAAGAAGCCGACCTCGACCTCGACCCCGACCTCGACCTCGACCTCGACCCCGACCTCGACCCCGACCCCGACCCTGACTCGTCGCGCGGCGGTCGAGCGTGGCGTTGGCCTCGCTACCTACGGGGCCATGGGCTCTCTGCTCGGTTGGGGGCTCGTTCGTGGGCGTCATGCTTTCGAGCTCAACGAGCTCGTCGTGAAGATCCCCGGTCTGCCGAAGGCGCTCGATGGCTACACGATCGCGCAGATCTCGGACATCCACACCGGCGGCTTCGTGACCGAGCGCGAGCTCTTGGAAGGGTTCGAGCTCGTGCGCGCCGCGAAGGCCGACATGATCGTCGCCACGGGGGATCTGGTCGACTTCTATGCGGGGTGGGCTCCTCTCTTCGCCCGCCTCCTGTCGGAGCTTCCCGCGCGCGACGGTCGCTTCGCGATCCTCGGCAACCACGACTACTACGCGGACGTGTCCGAGGTGACGAAGGCGCTCGGCGCGGCGCGCATCGAACTGCTCGTGAATCGCGGCCTGCACATTCGCCCCCAGGATGGTGGCGGGTTCGCGCTGCTCGGCGTGGATGATCTGTGGGCGCCCAAGGCCGGTGGTCCCGGCCCCGATCTCGATCGCGCACTGCGCGACGTCCCCAAAGATCTGCCGCGCATCCTCCTGGCGCACCAGCCGAAGTACATCGAGCAGTCCGCGGGCAAGGTCGCTCTGCAGCTCTCCGGGCACACGCACGGCGGCCAGATCAACCCGGGCTTCTCACCCGCTTCGCTCATCATGAAGTACGTCAGCGGTCGCTACGAGGTCTCTGGCACCACGCTCTACGTGAACCGCGGCTTCGGAGTCGCCGGCCCCCCCTCGCGCGTCGGCTCGGCGCCAGAGGTCACGAAGGTAGTGCTCGTCTCCTCCTGATGCGTAAACAGCGATGGGCGATGCCTCAAGATCCCGCACATCTGTTTAGGGCGCTTTGCAACCGTCGAGCTGCTTTGTGGCGACGAGAAGGCTTGCGCCCTCCACGGGAAATATGCCTGCATTCTGCACGTAAATCTTGGTCTGCTCGCGGTCCCACAGCACGATGCCGATCTGCGCTCCCGCGGGCAGCGTTCCGAGCGCCATCGGTACGCGGCCTCCGGCTTCGACCACGGTGATCGGTAGATCGTGTATGCAGACCTTCACCTCCGTCACGAGCGGCGCGTCGAAGCGGTCCGCGTTCGTTGCGAGCACCACCATCCCGCGTTCCTCTGGCGCTCCGTCGCGGAGCAGATCACGCTGCACCCAGGCGTGGCAGAGGAGCCCGCCCCACTGGAACGCGACGTGCGCGCGCTCGCCCTTCTCCTCCAGCACGCTCACGGGCAGGCCTTCCGTCGCGAGCGTCAGGTCTCCCACTGGTGCGCTCGTGTCCGTCTCGTGCAGCGCGATTCGTCGCCCGTTCGCGATCACGGCGCTCCGCACCGCTGTCTTGCCCAAAAGCGGCAACGGGTCGAACTTCGTCGGCTCGAACGAGAGCGCCGCGCACGGGACGTCGGCGATCGCGGGCCGAGCCGAGATTCCCGCGGGTGCATCGACCGCGACCTTTGCGACCTCGTCTGCGCGCATGGGCCACGAGCGAACATCGCGTGACAGGTCGCGGTGACCCGTGAGCACGAAGAGCGGTCCCGCTGCCACTGGGCGCGTCGTGTAGAGCGCAAGCGACGAGGGCTCCACCCAGCCCGACAGACGCACGGGACCGGAGGTCGCATCGAGCCGCGTGGTCTTCGTGATCCGGAGCGTCACGTCGCGCAGGTCACCGTAGATCTCGACGGCCACCGGGCCACGCTCGCGAACGGCCAGACGAAGCGGCGGTCTGTCGGAAAGCTTTGCCGCACGCACCACGCAAGCTCCATCGTCACGCGGCGGCACCACACTCGGCGCGGCGGCCATCGGAGACTGCGGCGGGCGCGGCTCGCTCTCCTCGCACGAGGTCGCAAACGCCGAGAAGGCGATGAGCGCGAAACCAGATCGACGCATGAGCGCAGCATACCTGATCCGACCTGGCGACACTGGTCAGGCTGGCGCGCGACGCCGGAGCTCTTGTCTTCGTATATAGTCGGTTTCCGCCGTGCGCTCGATCTCGTCCGTCCTGATTCTCCTCGCCGTTGCGCTGCTCGTGACCAGCGATTCGCGCGCGGCACCGTCTGCGGCTCCGCGGCCCTACGTCCACGCTGACCTTCTTCGGGATCGCATCGACGCGATGGACGCCGTGCGCGGCATCACGATCGGCCCGATCGAGAACGCGCTGCATCCGAACGCGGGCTACGGCTCCCGGCCCTACGATCGCACGCTCAGGGAATGCTCGCAGATGGGCGCCACGTGGGTCGCGCTCACGCCATTCGGCCGCGTGATGAACCTGGAGGGCCACGGCGTGGACCCCACGTTCGAGGC
>JANXLV010000323.1 GCA_025355005.1 Myxococcales bacterium
CTGGGATGCGTCCGATCCGCGGAAGAAGTGCGCGCCCGACGCGTTCGTGAAGCTCGGCGTACCGTATGTGAGCGTGGAGACGTGGAAGACGTGGGAGCACGGCGCGCCCGAGCTCTGCATCGAGATCGTCAGCCCCAGCGACGCCGAGGTGCAGACATGGGACGAGAAGATGGAGCGCTATCTCGCGTTCGGTGTGCGAGAGCTGATCGCGTTCAATCCTGACGGGCCCGAGGGCGAGCGCCTTCGCGCGTGGGATCGCATCGATGGTGATCTTGTCGAGCGCGTCGTCGAGGCCGAGTCCACTCCGTGCCTCACGCTCGCTCTTCACTGGGTGGTCACCGCGTCGCTGACACCGGGCGAGACGTCGCCGCGCGACGCGTTGCGCCTGGCGAGCGATGCTCGAGGTGAGCACCTCGTCCTCACTGCGCCGGAACAGGATCACGCGGAGCTTCTACGGCTGCGTTCAGAGCGTCGCCAGGGTCCGTAAAGGGATCTGGGTCACCTCAGCGTGAAGGTCTTTCCGACCTTCGCAGTGCGTCTCCCGCGTTTCCCTTTAGTGAGGTAGGAAGAACGGCGCATGACGAAGCCCCTCGAAGGCCTGGAGGCGATCGCGTTCGCGGACGTGGAGGACGCGTATGGCCCTGCCGACGAGGTGCCGGCGCGGTTGCGGCAGATCAGGGATGGCGGACAAGCCGCTGCGCGGGCGCTGGATGCGCTCGCCGCGAGCCTGTGGCACCAGGGCATGTTCTCCCCCGCCGCGCCGGTCGCGATGCCGTTCCTCGTGCGCCTCGCCATCGACCCGGCGGTCCCCGATCGACACGCGATCCTCCGCTTGCTCGTGCAGCTCGTCGACGGGGACGAGGACTTCGACAGAGGGTACGAACCGTTCGTGTACCGCACGTGGCCGCTTTCGCCCGAGTACGACGAGGCCATCGCATCGATCGAGGCCATTCGCGCGGCGCTGCCGGCGTATCGCGCGCTCCTCCACGACACCGACCCGCGCGTTCGCGTGCAAGCGGCGCGGCTCGCTCGGGTGCTAGCTCCCTCGGACGTGCGCGATGAGATCGCGCAGCTCATCGCCCGCGAGCCCGAGGCCCTGGTTCGTGCGTGCTTGCTCATCACCCTGCGCGAGCCTGCTCTCCATTCTTCGTCGGACGAGGACGTCATTCAAACCGCGCGGTCGGTGACGCGCGCGCTCGTTCAGGCGCCGCTCGACGATGCAGACTTCGACGCGATCGGGCGCTCGCTGACCACCCCTCCTCTCGACGCGGATCTCTTTCCGCTCGCGGCCGGGAGGCCCGCGCTCGTCGCCGCCGCTGCGCTCGCCGATCTCGACCCGCGCGAGGAGGCGCGCATGCTGGTCGTCGCACGAGCGTGCTTGGCCGCGCGGCTCGCTCGAAACGAGCGCGACGACGTGACGCGAACGCTGCTGTCAGCCGTCGTCCGAGCGGTATTTCGCCCGCTCGCGAGCCGCACGGCCGCGACGCCGATCCTCCGCGGAGAGCTCGATGATGCGCAGCTCGCGCTATGCGTGATCGCGCGCGACGCCGATCTCGCGCTCCCGGTGGCCGGGCTGCCGTGGGGCCTCGCCGACACGATGGCCCGCTACCTCGCCGAAGGGCCGCTCGATCGTCGCCTCGTGATCGCCGGCGAAGAGAAGCCCGTCTGGGTCTGGCTGCACCAAGCGTCGGCGAGGCCGAGTGGTGACGACGAGCTCCTCGACACGATACGCGCGGCGCTCGGCGCGTGGTCCGACGAAGACCTGTTCTGGCTCGCGACCGATGTCTACGCGTGCTCCTATCCCGTCGGCGGCTCGCGCGGCTACTGCATCTCGTACGCGAGGTGGTCGAGCTTCGTTGCGGTCTTCTCCGGGCGGGTCGAGCACCTTCCAGAGCTCGCGGAGCAGTACGCGGAGGCGCTGTTCGCTCGCGCGCCTCGCTACGAGCGGGACCAGCCGTCTCGGCTCGAGCTCACGCTGGCCTTCGGTTCCTGGCAGACCGCGGCGGCGAAGAAGCCTACCCGCGCCGAGCCGTCTGAACGGATTCACGACCTCCGCATCTCGCTCGAGCCGAATCGCGCGGACCTCGAGCAACGAGGCGGCGGGCACATCGGAAGCGCGACATGGACCGGAGCGCTCTCACGCGATTGCCTCCGCGGCCTCGTCGCGTCGATCGCGGACCCCGGGAGCGCCATCGTCCACGTCCATGCGAGCGACGCGGAGCTCGTGCATCACGCGATGGGCCTGCTCCGAGACGCGGGACTGCTCGAGCTGCGCGCGGGTCCCGTCCAGGCATGAACCACTGATGGAGCGCCCGCCTATTTCGGCGGCGCGCACTACGCGGCTGAACGACGGATGGATCCATCATGCGCGTCGTTTGATGCAAGAAGAAGAAAGCGCTCCGGACACGCGCGGATATGGGTGCATCCGTTGGATGAAGCAGTGTGGGTCCTCGTCCAACGACCATGCGCTCACACACTCCACTTCAATCATGTCTCGCCGCAACCGTCGCCCTGTTCGCCACGCTGGTGATCGTCATCCCGTCGGTCGGCTGTACAACCGCCGACTGCACGGTGAAAAACATCAACGTCAGTCTCGTGGATACGAACGGGAAGCCTCTCGACATCATCGACTGCGAGGACGCGAAGGTCACCTATTCGCAGGATTCGGTTTCGGCCGACATGAGGTACGACTATAGCGACGCCGTCAACTGCGTGTTCATTCAAGTGGACAACGGTCTCGATGGTCCGCCAAAGGTTCACGACGCGAAGCCGGTCAAGATCAGCGTCACGCCGGGCGCCGGCTCGATGTACGCGGCGCAGACCGTCACCGGCGAGGTTGATCACTGCGGCGGCAGCCTCATCCAGATCGTGACCATGAAACCCGCCGCCACGATGTGAGAGTGCACACCGTTTGCTCCGCCCACGTCCTCCCGCCTATTTGGGCGGCGCGCGCCGCCTATTTGGGCGGCTCCCTGTCCGGCGGAGCGCCGCTCTGTACGCTCGCATCACCTTGGTGGTCGGCGGCGGCCGCTCGATGAACTTCGCAAGCTGTACGAGGTCGATGTCGGGAAGCGCCTTGCTCTTCGCCATGAGGACGTAGCGACCGCGGCGAAGCTCGTACGGAGCGATGCGCCCTTCACGCCAGTACCACAGCTCACGCACGCCAAGCTTCTCGTAGACAGCGAGCTTGTCGATGCGCCCAGAAGTCCACTCCACCTCGATCGCGAGATCAGGGACGGTGGGATCCTGGAAGTCGCCGAAGACGTAACACTCGTCAGGCTCTGCCCCGCGCTCCGTTTCCTCGCTCTTCAGCGTCCACGAGCCGCACGGACTGAAGTCGATGTCGCGCTCCATGCAGAAGACCTCGACGAGGCAGCCGATGGTCGACTTGATGACCTCGTGCGTGAGCGACGGGCTCATGAGCTCGATGAGGCCTTCGAGATACGTGATGCGCGGCACGGCTGAATCGCCGCGCTTCTCGAGAAGGCGCTCGTAGTCGGCCCACGAGGAATCGCGCAGGAGGACGAAGTGGTCCTCACGCTGGGTGGAATCAAACGGCAGCGACCGGGCCCGCATGACTCCAAGATACTCCAATCGCGCGTGCGCCATGACTTCCTCTCCACGGTCGCACCGCCAAGCGAACCGTGTGCCGCGACGTCACTCGAGTGTTGTCGCGGATTTCCATCCGCCCCCTCTGGCCGTGGTCACGGATGAAGTGACCAGCAACTGTCCGCGGTCCGCCAGTGACTGGCTGTGGACTGCAGGCGACTGCTGCGGAGCTACCGCCTATTTCGGCGGCGCTCGCCGCCTATTTGGGCGGCTCTCTCTTCGAGGTCATCTATCTTCGGCCGTGGAGGCAGGGCCATGGCGAAGCGGACGAAGACGACGAAGGGAACAAAGGCGACCAAGCGGACGAAGGCGACGAGGACAACGAATGCGGCGACGCAGATCGTCTTGAAGGTCGACCCCATCATGAAGCGCACCTATGCGGCGCTCGCGAAGATCATCGCGAGGACCACCGCGCAGGAGAAGAAGGACTTCGACGCGCGATGGGAGGCTGCGGGCACCATCGTCGAGCGCGAGCTGTATCGCGTTGCGGGATTCGCCACGGCCGACGAGTTCTACCGGGGCGTCATGCGCGAAGAGCCGCGCGTCGCCCAGCGGTTCGTCCGTGTCGCGCGCTTCGCGAGCCCCGACGAAGAGGTGCTCTACGGCATCTACAAGCTAGACGCCGCGATCGGCTTCATCGAGGCGAAGCTTGGTCATCCGCTCGCCCACCCGCCGCTGCCCGTCGCCTTCGCGAGGCTCCGCATCCCCGTCGGCGGCACGCGCACGAAGAGCCTCGAGCACGCGACCATCGCCGAGATCAACGCCGCGACGACGAAGCTCACCACGCGCAGCCGCAAGCACACGAAGAGCACCGCCCATGCCGCCTTCGAGAAGGCCCTCTCCGCCGTCTCATCGCTCGACGGCGTACACGTGCACGAGCGCGACGGGTTCGTCACCTTCCAGAAAGTACCCGTCGCAGCGATCCACCACTTCGTGGACGCGCTCACGCACGCGGCCGCAAGACTTCGCTGAGCGGCATGAACAGGCGTGCGCGCGAGACGTGTCGGTCAGCGGCCTTGGGTCTTGACCCACTCGCTCTGTCCCGGCGCGTGGTGGTACGTCGCGTCCTTGCCGCAGCCGTGGACCGCGATGGTGCAGTCGTAGTCGTTGTTCACTCGCTCACGACAATCGCCAGCCACCGCCAGCATCTCGATCTGATTGCATCGAAGATCGGACGTCGCCTGCGGATGCAGCGCGTCCGCTGGGACAACGACGGCCGCACAGCCGCCCAACGCGGCAGTCCGCGCGATGATGATCCGCCACCACGAGCCTCTGCGCATGAGCACATGATATCCCGTCCTCGACCGCCATGCGGTGGAGCACGCGTCCGTGGTGCATTACCATCACGGGAATGGAATGGCGGACTCGAGCGATCATCGGCGTGTGCGTGGCGATTGCGATCGGCGTCCCGCTCGCAAGCAGCGGCTGCTCAACGTCGGCGCACAACCCATGCGGAGGGGCGTGCACGGACGGCGAGCGGTGCTGCGAAAATACGCAGCTTAACAGGCTGCGGGATGGAGGCGCACCACCGGTTACCGACGGCGGGCACGCGCTGTATGAGGTCTTTGAGGCCTGCATACACGCCACCAGCGACGGCAATCAAGCACTGGCGAGCGGCGAGGGCGTCAGCTGTAGCCATCCGCAGTAGCCGACACACGTCATGGGGGTCGCGATGATGCTGGCGAGGGCGACCTTGCGCTGGACAACGGCCAGAGAGTTACCTGCAACGAGCCGCAGTAGCTTGGACGTCAGGGGGGTCTGTGAAGACCCGCACCACCGCAATGCTTCTCCTCGGCATGGTGCTTGCCCGCTTCGTGGTAACTGTGCGGCCTCGGTACCGGGGGGGAACATGACGTTCACGCGCAGGGCACTCATCACGATCCTCACGCCCTTGTTCCTCGTGATGCTCTCGGACCGGCTGGTCCTTCCGGGTCTCGGCGGTCTCGCCGAGCAGGCGCACGTGTCGGCGGCGCGCCTCGGCGTCTTCTCGCTCGGGATCGTTCCTCTCGTGTCCGCGTACCAGCTGGTGGAGGTGATTGCATTCCTCGTCCCTTCCTGGTCGCGCCGCCGTCACGGTGATCCCCGATTTCGCGCGAAGCTCGAGCTGGCGGTGCATGTCGTTGCGCTGGCGCTTGCTGCCATACAGGCATTCAACGTTGCGAGGTATCTCCGGTCGCTCGGCGTCGACTCGCCGGTCGATGTTGGTCACATCTCCGTTCCGATCGTCGTGCTCACGCTCGTCGGCGGCGTGTGTCTCCAGATCGTGCTCGCGAAGACGATCACACGCATGGGGCTCGCGAATGGTGTCGCCGTGCTGCTCGGCGCCGGCGTGCTCTCCTCCGTCTACTCCCTTGTGATGAGCCGCGTGCATCCGACGCAGCAGTCGCCCGAGGGCGGACTGCTCGGTCTGTTCACGTCGCATCGCGGAGCAACGCCCGTGGAGATCGCGGTCACCGTGGGTGCGATCGCGCTCGTCTTCGCGGCGACGATCGTGACGCTTGCGCGCGCGAACGGCATCCGACTCGGCTTCGACGAAGGCAGCGGCGGACCGTATCGCGGCGCCCGCGCGCTGGCTCTCCACCCGAACTTTCCCGTTCCGTCCAGCTCCTACGGCGCGTTCACGATCGCGCGGAGTCTCATCCTCCTGGTCGCGCTGCTCGGCACGATGACGGGCACGTCGGGCCTGGGAAGCGCGCTCGATCGCGCTCCGGGTGCGTTCATGGGCGTTGTCCTCGTCGTCATGGTGCTGCTGTCGTTCTGGATGCATCGCCCGAAGGAGCTCGCCGATCTGTCCGAGCGTCTTGGCATCAAGACCGATCCGTCGCAGGCAAGGCGCGCGCTCGTATCAACGCTGCTTCCGTCGTTCCTGTTCTTCGTCGTGCTCATGCTTTCTGCCCAAGCCGCCTCGGTGGATCTGGCGGAGGTGCCGCTTGGCGTTGCGGTGATCATTGACCTCGTGGTCTCCGCGCGCCTCATGCGCGGCAGCACGACGTGGACGCCGGTGTGGGAAGAGCGTCGCGCGACCGCGGTGCCCGTTCTTCGTGCGGTGCTCGCAGCGCGTGGTATCGCGACCGAGGTGACCGGCATGAGCCTGCTCTGGCTCATGCAGCTCTTCGCACCGTTCGCGCCCGCGGTGATCCTGGTGAAGGAAGAGGATCGTGAACGCGCGCAGGCGATCCTGTCGAGCCTCGCGTTCGCGCCCGGCGAAGACGCGACCGCGGCCGAGCCCGTGACGCTCGACGCCCCCGAGCTCCCACCGCGTAGACGCGCCGCCTACCTCGCTGCGCTCGTCGTCGTCTCGGCCCTCGCCGCGTTCGTCGCCATGCGGCTCCGCGACGGTGGCTTCGAGTCGGCCATGCCGGTCGCATCCGGCCCGCCCGCGCAGCTCGAGCTCCTTCGGATCGACGACATCGCGGATCCGCTGGCGTCGGTGCGGGACGACGACCTCCCGAAAGACAGCGGGATCTCCATCTACAGCGAGAGCGCCCCGGCAGGCGGGTACGAGACGAAGCAGGTGCACTTTGCACGCATCGTCGCGCGAGACGGCGAGCCCCGGTCCGGGACGCGCGCGCGCCTCCTCGCGTTCCTGGGCACGGTGAAGCTGCCCGCGGACGACGAGCCCAAGCGCTTTGCGCTCGAAGAAATGGAGGACGTCGACGGTGACACGCGCACGGTGACCTTCATCGGCTATCGCAGCTTCCTGCTCACCGGTTCGCCAGAGCTCACGAACGCCGACGTCGACGACGCGATGGTCGTCCTCGATCGCGAAACGCAGGAACCAAGGGTGAACGTGGCCCTCACGCAGAAGGGGGCCGCGCGCTTCGAGGACGTGACGGGTCGCTGGGTGCAGCGGCGTCTCGCCATCGTTCTGGACGGCGTGATCCAGAGCGCGCCAGTCATCAAGAGCAAGATCGGCGGCGGCCACCTGACCATCACGATGGGCCGAGCCGAGCCCGAGAAGGCCCTGTTCGACGCCCGCCATCTGGAGCAAACTCTGCGCGGCCACCAGTGATGGCCCGTTGACCCCTCCTACCGTTGCTGACGTGGCTCAGCGAAATACGTAGACGGCGCCCGATGAGCTCGCGGTGGTGTCGGTCTGATCGCCATTGATGCTCTTGGAGGCGCTGGATTCGCCATCGGAGCCCACTGCCAGCATCGCGCCGTCACCAGAGAGCGCGACGCTGATACCGAACTCCGCGGACGTCCTGGGGTTGGAGGCCTTCACGTACGCTGTCTGCTTCCATTGCGTTCCCGTGCGCGCGAACGCATACGCCGCGCCGGAGACGGGCGCCGACGTGTCGGCCTGGTTTCCGTTGAAGCCCGTGGCGGCGCTCGTCTCGCCGTACGCGCCGACCACGAGCGCGCTGCCGTTGCCGGAGAGTGTGAGGCTGCGACCAAAAAACTCGGAGGGACGCGTATTCGATGCCCTCAGATATGCCTGCTCCGTCCACGAGGTGCCCGCGCGAGCAAACACGCAGGCCGTGCCCGCGGCGTTCGTGATGCCAGCGTCCTGGCCGGCGGGGGTGGTGTCCGCGTCCTCGGCACCGACGGCCAGCGTGGTGCCGTCGCTCGAGAGCGCGATGCTACTTCCGGTATCCGCTGCATGGGCCCCGTCTCGCGCGGACCGGCTGAGCGCCGCATGATGGTGGGGTGAAGCCCGAGCCACGATCTTCAGTCGTCGATCTTCGTCGGAGCGTGCTCTTCCGCAGGGACCGCGAGCGGCGGGACGGTC
>JANXLV010000024.1 GCA_025355005.1 Myxococcales bacterium
GCATGATTCACGCGTGGGGGTAAGGGGGAGTTGTGTCGTCAATCGACTCTGGAACGCTCATACGACGCATGAACGCGAACTCGGCACCATCGATGACGACTTTTCGATCGTCACGTGTCCAGCACGCGAAATCCAGGCTGATACGACTACGCGGCTGCCCGTCTGTCAGCGAAGTGAGATGAAGTACTGCATCAAAACGCTCCTGGTCGGGATCGATCACGAACTCCCAGACGATCCATCGATCTCCTACGACGGCAAGGAACCGTTCGTTGGGTGCAATCACCTCGTCTGCGACAGCTGCGGCGCGGTCGTGCACTATGCCGACGGTCGCTCCACGACCAGCAACAATCCACGACCCGCAGCGGAGATGCAGGCGCTGTACGACTCGAGCGATCCGTGCTCGTCGCCGCTGTTCACGAAGATGGTGTCGGACCAGAGGTCGCGGGCGTACTTCTGCCGGTGCAACTGGCACGCTGCGGATCTCGGCGGCGTGGTGTTCGTGGCGCGGATCGATGCCCCGTGGAGCTGTGGGGGTCACGAAGGCGCTGCAATGGAGAGCGTCGCGAGGATTCGACTCAACTGGGCCGCGAACGTCAGCCCGGCGTTCGCGACAGCGTCCGAGCTGCGCGACAGCTTGCTCAGCTCCTATCCCGATGCTGCGAGATACGGCGCGCCGCTCGTCGGTCGCAACCTCGAGGACACGGCGCCCGCGTGGGGATGGGTGAGCGAGCTCTTGCGAAGCCGGACCGATTGGTGGCCGCCCATCGGGATTGCGCTCCAGCACGCGACGACGGATGGCGGCGACCTCGCGAGGACCGCGCTGGTGGAGCTCTTGGCGCACTTCACGGATTCGATAGCGTTGCTCCCGTGGACCGCGCCGATGGCGGTGCTGTGGCCCGACCGTCGCACCATACACACCGCCGCGACGGGCTGGGGCGGGCCCGATTATCGGCTCGATGCCGTCATCCGTTCGCAACGGGAGTACACCGACGTCGTATGCGGGAATAGGCGGGCATTCCTTCACGGCTATGGGGTGGACGGAGCGCCCATCATCGGGCCACTCACGAACGAGGCCGAGCTTCGCGCGCTCCTCGTCTCGAGCGCTCGGGCTGGCCAATCTCCCGACGGCGACAAGGGGCCGTGGAGCTGGCTCACCACCAAGCTGCTCCTCCGCGGCGAGACGTGGCTGTGGGTCCGGCCCGCGTTCCTGCACATCGCCAGCACGATCGACCAAACGGACCAGGCGATGGTCTGTGCGCTTCTCGACTGGTTCACCGAAGAGCATGATCTATGGCAGTTCCTCCCGCTCCTCGAGAGCTGGAACGCTGATCGTCCGAGCTGGTGGAACACTCCGGCCGACACCAAGCCGACCGCCTGGAAACGCACGGTCCGCGCTGGCTTCTGGCCCAACGTGAAGACGTTCGGCGATGCCGCCAGCGAGGCACGAAAGCGCGCGAGGTGCCAGGTGGCCACGCCTCCTGTGATCGATCTGCCGCTGCTCTACGGCACCGCGGCGCGCTAGACTGGCGCGATGTTGCCGTGGCGCAGAAACGTCGGGATCGCGGGGGTGGTCGCGCTGATGGTCGCGGCGTGCAGCCTGTACGACTCGAGTCTCCTCCTGCCTGTGTCGCCAGGGTCCGACGCAGGGATGGATGGCGGCGCGCAGCCTACCGTCGCCGATGGCGCCGTCTCGATGGATGCAGGATGCACGCATTCCGTGGCCCCATCCGCGCCTGCGAAGGACGACACGTCAGTCGGGCCGGATCGGGACTTCGTCGTCGCGGCGAGCTACTTCAGGGTGGTCGCCGGTGCGACCGCGACTCTTCCGCCGTCTCCCAGCGGGCTCGACCTCGATAACACCTGCACCTGTCCAGGTCCGCCGAGCTGCACGGGGACAAGCTCCAAGGCTACGTGCGATCTCGACGGCGGCGCGGATGACAACGGTGGCGTCTTCTTCGCGCAGTACGCATTGCTCGACCCGACCGGGTTCAGCGACATGGGTCTCAGCACAGCGGTGACGGCTGGCTCGAACGGCCTCCTCTACCGGGTGAAGAACTACAACGGACAGCCGAACGACACGAAGGTCACGGTCATCGCGTACGAGTCATCCGGGATCCGCGACGCTGACGGCGGGACGCTTGCGCCGCTGCTCGACGGGACGGACGTCTGGTCGATCGCGCCGAACTCCTTGCTCGGTGGCGACAGCGTGGACGGTGGCGCTTCCTGTGAGGGCAACGACACCGCGTGTCTGCCCGTGTTCTTCGACACGAACGCCTACGTATCGAACGGCACGCTGGTCGCGCACGTCGACCATCCGTTCTTCGTCGGCTACCAGATCTCCCGCATCCGCGTGCTCCTTGCGGGCTCGGTCCTGTCCGCGCGCCTGATCCCCAGCGGCGGAAGCTTTCGGATCGACGACGGCCGCATCTCTGGCCGCTGGAGCACGACGGCATTTCTCACCGCGTTGCAGAGCCTCAACGATCCGCTGCAGGCGGGTGTCGGCCTCTGCGGCGACGCGGGCACCTATCTGAACATCAAGGCCGGCGTGTGCGGCTTCGCCGACGTGATGACAGATCACACCAAGGACAACACCGGCGTCGCATGCGACGCGTTCTCGATGCAAGTGACCTTCACCGGCGTACCGGCGCACCTGGGGCCGGTGGCGGCGGAAGGCAAGCTCCGCACGCCATGCGGAGCCACCTACGAGGACCGCTGCCCGTGAGCGGCGGTTACTTCTTCTTGGCCTGGAGCGTCTTGACGGCGCGATCGAGCGCCTCGGCGACGTCGCTCTGGACGCCTTCGCCGCGCGCCCACTGATCTGCCTTGAGCAGCGTGGTGGAGGCAGTGGTGGCGAGCTTGGTGCGCCGGCCACGGGCGAGCTGGGAGAAGAAGGCTTGACCGTCGTTCGGGGTGGGACGGAGCGAAGGCTGAAGAAATCCGCGCATTTTCCAGTTCCTTGTAGATAGGGACCGCTCTCTCTAGCCGTTCCCCACCCAAATGAGAAGGGTCTAGGTCGTCCAGGTGGAGCCGACTCGCCGTCGGAGGGCGGTGGCTTCGGCGGCGAGGGCGAAGTGGGCGACGTCGCCTGCGAATGGATGATCGAGGACGGCTCCGAGCGCGCCGCGGCCTGGCGTTTCGGTGGCCGTCATGAGCGGCGGGTCGAGCGCGCGTAGCTCGTCGATCGTCGCGAGCAGATCGCCCGTGAGGAGGTAGGCGGCACGGAGCTCCGCCTTCGCGAGGATGCTGAGCATCGCGTCGCCCGAGATGGGGCGCGCGTCCTTGCCGGTCAGCATGGGAACGAGCTTCTCGAGCGCCTGCTTCTGCTTGCGCGAGAGCTCGCGTGCGACCGCGCCTTCGTACTGCGCGACCAGCTTCTGGTTCACGGTGTCCGAGTCGTTGCCATAGGTCGGCACGACGACGCGCGCCGCGGCGACGAGCAGCGCGGAGATGTGTGCCGGTGGGAGCTCCTCGAGCCAGGGGACGGCGAGCGCAACGCGAGAGAGCGCGCGCGCCACGGCGGCGAGCTGCGTGGGCTCGGGGAGGTCAGCGACGGTCTTCGGGAGCACGAGCCAGAGATCGTCCTGCACCAGGATGCGCGCGCGCTTGGCGCGTTCGCTGATGACGAGCTCGATGTCGGAGAGGCCGAGCGCCTTCATCATGCGGTCCATCAGCACGCGCGTGGGGTGGCCGCTGCGTTTGCCGATGCGGTCCTTCGACGTGATGCCCAGGTCGCCGAGCTCGCTTCGGAGCGCGCGCAGCTCGAAGCCGAGGATCGCGCCCGCGACCTCGAACATGGGGTGACGGCCTTCCTCGCGGAGCACGTGCGAGAGCAGCGTGCTGCGATCCAGGATGGCGTGCTGAGACTCGAACGGCTTCAGGCGCCGCGCGCGGAGCCATTCGTGGCGGCCCTCGTCCAGAGAGCCGTAGATGGCGCGCAGCTCGGAGATGACGATGGCCTCTTCGGCGCGACGCTCGGCGGAGAGCGAACGCTCCAGCAGATCGAGGGCGGCGCCCGGATCCGCGAGCGCGCGCAGGGGCTCGGACGACGGGAACATCATGGGGACGACCGTCTTCACGACGTCCTCGTTGGCGCCCAGGCGCGAGTACGACTGCGCGAGGAGGAAGCGCGTCTCGTGGAGCGCGGGCTGGATCAGGATCGCGCGCTTCAGGTGCTCGATGCCCTCACGCGTCCGGGCGAGCGGTCCCACCTCGAGCGCGCCGAGCGTGGCGAACCACCGCGCGTCCTCCGTCTTGAACTCGCGCGCCTTGATGATGACGTTCGTGAGCGCACGCGCGTGCCCCGTGGCGTCTGCCGATGCGCCCGAGCGGAAGAGCCGCGCGAGGCGCGAGAACGCCTTCGGATGCAAGGGCGCGCAAGCGACGGCCTCCACGAGAGCCTTCTCCGCAGCCGTGGTGTCGCGCACCTGCAGGCGGATCTCCGCGAGCTCGAGGAGGATATCGGAGCGCACGTTCGGCGCGGTCTCCACGCCAGCAAGGCGCTCGAGCAGCGAGGCGATCTCGAGGCGCGGGGTCAGCCGCTCTTGCTCCGACGCGCCGCCGTCGGCGAGCTGCGTGGACTTCTGCGCGAGGCGGTGCACGAGCGCACGGATGCCGCGTGCGTTCTTCGGATCGGTCTCGAGCGCCTTGCGGAGCGCGGCCTCCGCCTCGTCCGGCTGCGCGAGCACCTTGTCGTAGATGCTGGCGAGCGCGAAGAGCGCGGTGAGCTTGGGCGCGGGCTCCTTCGCGCGGCGGACGATGTCCTCGAGCACCTCGACCGACTCCGGCCAGGCGCGTTGCGCGATGCAGAGCTCCGCCATGGTGAGGAGCGACGGCACGTGATTGGGCGCCATCTCACGAACGCGTCGCAGCGCCTCGATGCCGCTGACGAGATCGTCCAGATCGTCGCGCGACACGCGGGCGATCTCGTTGCCGAGGAGGATCACGGCCTCCTCCGAGGTCGCGGTGGCGAGCGCGGCGCGGAACGTCTCGATCAAGCGCTCGCCCTCGTGACGCTGCATGCGCACGATCGCAAGGCGCTCCGCCGCGTGCACCAGGTTCGGGTTTGCGTCGAGGGCGCGTTCGAGCAGCTCTGCGGCGCGGCTCGCGCGCTCGTAACCGCCACCCAGACGCTGATCTTCCGACGGACCAAGGAGCAGCTCCGCGGCGTCGAGCATGTAGCGCGATTGCGTGCGCGGATCCTGCGATAGCTCGGACAGGGATACGGCCGCTGCGACGGCGCCGGACGTGTCGGAGAAGCGGTTCGCGAGTCGTGCGAGGCCCGTGGCGGCGGTGAGGCTCATCGGGTCGAGCTCGAGGGCCAACCGGTACCGCTCGAGCGCCTCCTTTGCGAGCGACTGATCGCGGAGATCCTTCTCCTGGTACTCGAGCAGGAGCGCGAGGCGCAGCTCCACCGCGAGGGTGGATTCGTCATCCGTGGCGAGCGCAGTGAGCGAGCGCAGCGCGGAGATCGCGATAGCGCGCGCCTTCGGGTCGCCCTTGCGCGTGGACATGAGCTCGCGCCGCATGGTCGCCTCGAGCGCGCCCGCGTCCGTGGGGTCGAGCGAGAGGATGCGCGCGTAGGTCGCGCTGGGGTCCGAGCCGGGTAGCTTCCATTCCTCGAGCGCCGCGAGGTTCCAGAGGACGCCGAGGCGAGCGCGCACATCCCCCTGGGATTCCGCCTGCCGACCGAGCGTCCGCGCAAGATCGGACCACGAGAACGAGCGGCGTTCGAGCGCTTCGAGCGCACGGCCCGCGCCGACGAGCAGCGGGTACTCGGCCACGAGCTGCTCGGCCATCTCCGTGGCGCGTCCGAGATCCTTCTGTGCGAGCGACAGCATGAGCACGAGCGCGAGCTTGATGCGCGGGGCGGTGTCCGGGTTCCGGTCCACGTGCTCGGTGAAGTGACGGATGCGCTCGTCCAGCCCGGGGGAGTTGAACAGCGTTGTGCCCGGCGTCCGGTTCATCGACTCGCTCGCCCGTCGCGAGAGGAGGCGTGCGTATCGCTCGAACGAGAACGCCGTCTCGGGGCCTTCGCGGAGCGCGCGCTCGTACAGGCGCTCGGCCTCTGCGTCGTCGCCCAGACGCAGCTCTGCGAGCTCTGCGGCGCGGACCAGCCAGTGGGCGCGCTCCTCGGGGACGATGCAGTCGTCGGCGAGCGCGACGTACGCCGCGACCAACGCGGGATGATCTCCTGCCGCGTCGAGCATGCGCGCGGTCTCGTCCGTGGGAACGGGATGGGCGGGATCGAGCAGGTGTGCGGAGCGGAGAGAAGCGGCGGCCTTCACGGGCTCGCGCAGGCGTCCGCTCTGGATGTGTGCGAGCGTGACCCAGAGCGCAAAGCGCTCCTTGTCGTTCGGTGCGTTGTCGATGCGAGCCTCGAGTGAGCGCGCGACGAGCTCCCACCGGCCGGCCTCCTCGTGCAGGCGGGTCTCGAGCGCGCGCGCGGCGGGGTGCGCGGCGTCCTGCGCAAGCACGTCATCGACGATCGCCATCGCGCGCGTTGCGTCGACGCGTGCGAGGACCTGGGCCGCGCGAGCGCGGAGGGAGAGCACGTCCGCGCCGTCTTCGCAGAGGCGAGCCTCGTCCAGCAATGCGCGCGAGAGGGCGCGATCGTCGCCCAGGCGTCCTGCGGCCCGCGCGAGCCCGAGCACTGCGCCGCGGCGATCGGGCTCGATGTCGAGGATCTCCTCGTAGGTGCGCTGCGCGCGCTTGGCGTCGCCGAGGACCTCTTCCCAAAGCGTGGCGACCTTCTCCAGGTATGCGATGCGCCGACCTTGATCGCGGATCGCCTGCGCGGCGTGCGAGTACAGCTCGACGAGCCCACGCACTTCGCGGTCCAGCCGCTCGGGTGGTGGGGGTGACATGAGGCGCGAGAGCGAATCCGTGATCTCCGGATCGCCGGGCGAGGCGACAGCGGCCGCGCGAAGATGGCGGATCGCCTCGTCGCGCTTGTGGAGGCGGCTCTCCGCGATCGTGGCGGCGCGTGTGAGCGCCTTCGCGCGCTTCGTGCCCTCCTCGTGCCGCGTGGCCTCTGCGAGCCACATCGCGATGCGGTGCTCTTCGCGGCCGCGCTCCGCGAGCAGGCGATCCAGCTCCTCCAAGAGTAGCGGGTTCTCCACGTCGATCGAGAGCGCCTGCTCGAGATCGGAGATCGCGGTGTCCAGATCGCGGAGCTTCTCGGCGATGGACGCGAGCAACCGGAGCTCGTAGGCCACGGTCGCGGGCTCCACGATGTGCGGGAGGCGGGCGCGGCGCGCGCGCGCGGCGTCGGAGAAGTGGCCGTGGGCCTCGTGCAAGCGGATGAGATGATCGAGGACGAGCCGATCGACGGCGCGCTCGGTCGGGGCGCGTCTGGCTGCGCGCTCGAGGAGGCCGATAGCGCGCGCCTCGTCGCCGAGGCGATGGCTGCAGATGGCGGCGGCGTCGAGCTCGAGGCGCGCTGCACGCACCGGATCGCGCTCGAGCGAGGCCTCCTCGTCGAGGGAGATCGCAAGCGCGGAGAAGTCACCTTGTGCGGAGAGGAACCGCGTCCACGCGTCGCGCACGGGGCCGACGCCTGGATCGAGGTGGAGCGCGCGTTCGAGGGCGCCCTTCGCCTCTTCGGGTTTTCCAAGACGGAAATCCAGGATGAGCGCGCGCTCGACGAGCAGCCACGCCGCGAGATCGCGCTGCGCGAGATACGCGTCGGCCATCTTCGCGAGATGGTCGGCGAGCTGCATGAGCTCGCCTTCGCCGCCGTCGTGGGCGCGGTTGACGAGCTCCGCCTCGAACCCTTTGAGGGCGGCCGCATGGTGCGGCACGCGGGCGAGCGCGTGCTCCCAGGCGTCGCGGACCTTGTAGAGGTCGTCGCCCATGGCGTCGAGGAGGCGCGCGCGCTCGACGAAGAGCTCCGCGCTGCGTGCGTCCGTGGTGCTGCATTCGAGCTCGTGATCGAGGTGCGCGAGCATGACGCTCAGCGCCGAGCGGCCGTGCATCCGCCGCCGCAGGATCCCGTGCGCAACGGTGTGCTCCTCGTTCACGCGTAGCGCGGCCTCGGCGTGGGAGGTCGCGCGGGCGTCGTCGCCGAAGGTCTCTGCGACGAGCGACATCTCGATGTGCGCGCGACAAAGGCCGATCGGGTCTTCGCTCTCCTCGAGCACGGCGATGCGCGTGGACAGGAGCTCGAGGAGGCCCGTGATCTCCTCGGGCGGCGCCGCGTTGATTTCGCGCGCGCGCATCTCGCGCATCTGCGGAGGCGGCATGCGCGATGGGCGGTCCGAAGGAACTGCCGTTGGGATCGGCAGGACGGCCGCCGGACGCACGCTGCTGACGCCCCCAGTCACGCCATGCATCGTCGGGGGTGGCGCGGGGCTCGCTACAGGCGCCGGGGGCGCCGGGGGCGCCGGTACGGAGGCGACGGCGGCGGGGAGCGGCGGCGGCTTGGGTATCGCGATGTCGAGGCTGGGTTGGCCGCTCACAGACGGCGCGCTGTCAGAGGCGCGCGCAGACGCCGGTCCCCCCGGCGATCCCGGCGATCCCGGAGATCCCGGCGGAAGAGGCGGCGGTCCCTTGGACGGCCGGCCAGACGGCGGGAGAGGCGGCGGCGCCTTGGATGCGCGGGCAGGGAGGGGCGGCGGGAGGCTCTCCGGCTTGGACGCGCCGGATGCTGGCCCGAGCGTTCCATCCTTGTCACCGGGCTTCAGGTCGGCAGGCTTGAACTCGCTCTTCGGCGCGGAGCTATTGGAGACCGCCGCTGCCGCGACATCCTTGTTGCTGTCCCTGTCCTTGTCGACCGCGTAGAGCGGCGGCGCCTTGCTCCGCGCCGCCTCCGTCGGTAGCGGCGGGGGCTTCGGCGGCGCCTTGGCCGGGCCGATCTCGAATGGGGTGGGCATGGCGACGGCGGGCGTGCGGAAGGGGCCGGAGGGGCGATTTCCGCCGCCAGCCGCCTCCTTGAGGGAAGCCACCTGCCCCTCGATGTCCCAGGTTTCACCGGTCATCGCGAGGAGCTTGTCGACGGAGGTCGCGGACTCGACCTCGAACTCGACGTCCTCCGATAGCTCGTCGATGTCGATCGACGACGGCATCGGCTTGGGGGCGGGGCCAGCGGCGAGTGCCCCACCCTCGGCCCCTTTTTGCGCGCCCTTCTGCGCGCCCTTATCCGCCATGGTTATCCCTCGTTGCTGCGATCCTCGCATATCGCCTGGGGCCTGTCTCCACTTGTCTCGACCCCGCTCCCGGCAAAGCTCCCGGCAAGCTCCAACCGGAGCTCCCACCTGAGGACAGCCCGGCGACTCGTTTGTCCCCTGCGCCGTCTCCGTGTAGGAGTGAATCAGGGGCCTCCCGATCTCCGTCGGCCCCGCACTTCATGCCGCTCAACGACGACGCGCTGCTTCGTGGGCTCTTCGACCACGCTTCCGTAGGGATGGCGTTTGTCGGGCTCGATGGCCGCTGGGCGACCGTGAACCGCGCGATGTGCAAGCTCACCGGCTACCAGGAGCGCGAGCTCCACGGTCAGCACTTCCAGGCGATCACCCACCCTGACGATCGCTACAAGGACGCGAGCTTCGTCGAGAAGCTGCTCGCCGGTGAGACCGACGGCTACCGCGTGGAGAAGCGCTACGTCCACAAGGACGGGCACCTCGTCTGGGCGGAGGTCGCTGCCTCGCGACTACGTTCCAAGACGCGCGACGTGTTCCTGTTCGTGAGCCAGGACATCGGCAGCCGCAAGGAGATGGAGCAGGCGTTCCATCACTCCGAGGAGAGCTTTCGCGTCCTCATCGAAGGCGCGCCGGATTCCATCTGCGTGCACGTGGGCGGAGTGATCCGTTACGTGAACCCCGCGTTCGGCCGACTGCTCGGCGGTCGCCGTCCCGAGGAGCTGATCGGAGAGACGGTGGCGGAGCTCCTGCCCATGGGCGAGCGACTGCGGCTCGGCGGCGTGGCGAGCGGCAAGGGCGAGGAGCGCCGCACCTACGACGCGCATTTCCTTCGTCGCGACGGGAGCGTCGTGCTGTGCGAGGTGTCGGAGCTGCCGGTGGTGCGCGCGCGCGAGGCCTCGAGCGTCATGTTCCTGCGCGACCTGTCGGCGCGTGAAGCGAGCTTCCGCAAGCTGCTCCGCGCCGATCGCCTCGCTGCGCTGGGGACGCTCGCGGCCGGCATCGCGCACGAGATCAACAACCCGCTCGCGCTCGTGGTCGCGAACCTGGAGCTCGCGCTGGAGGCGCTGGGCTCACCGCGCCAGATGTCGAAGGAGGAGCTCACGGAGGTCCTGAGCGAAGCGCGCGAGGGCGCTCTGCGTGTGAGCGGCGTGGTGAGGAACATGCGTCAGCTCGGCACGATAGAGCCGGGCAGCAGCGAGTCTTTGCCGGTCGTCGTTGCAGGCGCGCTGGACTCCGTGCTGCGTTTGATGTGGAACCAGCTGAAGCACCGAGCGTCGCTGACGAAGGACGTGGATGCGCTGGTGCAGGTGCGCGCCCGCTCCGAGGAGCTCGAGCAGCTATTCCTGAATCTGCTCCTCTACGCGGGCCGCTCGCTCCCGGGTGACACGTCAATGGTCGCGATCGGGGTACGCGTGGCGAGCGTGGGCGAGAACGTGGTCATCGAGGTCACCGACAACCATCCGCCGCTGTCCGACGACCAGCGCGAGCACCTCTTCGATCCGTTCTATTCCTCTCCGGGCGGAGGCGGCATCGGCGGTGAAGGCGGGCTGGGGCTCGCGGTGAGCCACGGCCTCGTCGAGCAGATGGACGGCGAGATCGCAGCGGGAAGCTCGCTGGGAGGAAACGTGTTCCGCGTCACGCTCCCAGCAGTCGACGCGAACGCGTCGACGTCGTCCCCGAACATCCCACCCTCACTGCGTCCAAGGCAAGGCCAGCGAGTCCGAGTCCCGGGCCGCCGAGCGCCCAGCCGCAAGCTCCACCCTGCCGGAAAAAAGAAGCGCTAGTGCGATTGCACCTCGACGACGACCTTCTCGAAGGCGCGTTGTGCGAGGTCCGTAGCGCGTATCCAGAAGAACATGCGGCCATTGTCGCCGAAACCCAGCCCAAGGTTTTCATCCGAGCTCACCTGCAACAGCAAGCGCCACTCCTTGGCTGCGCGGTCGATCTCCGCATCGGGAACGTCCACGTCCTTGCCACGCCGGCCGTACTCGATGCGTCTCGTCATGTCGCCCTGGATCGCATCCGGATGCCCGCCGAAGCGATGCACGCCACCGCCCTCGGGCGGCGAGAGACAGTAAGAGCCCTGGTGCTCGTAGTAGAGCGCGGCGTAGCGCTTCCATCCCTCTTCATCCAGGCCTAGCCCACGCGCATCTTCGGTGCGCATGAACGGCAGCGTGAGCTCACGGGATGCAGCGAGCACGGTGGACTGGGTCGCCTTCGACCCACGTGCGGCTCGCGGCGCCTTGGCAGGCGTGAGGTTCGAGGTGTCCGGCGTG
This sequence comes from Myxococcales bacterium, assembly GCA_025355005.1. Lineage (GTDB taxonomy): Bacteria > Myxococcota_A > Polyangia > Polyangiales > Polyangiaceae > JANXLV01. Next base: position 11,414 of record JANXLV010000024.1, read on the forward strand.
AATATCACGGCCCATCCGTCGCGCTCGGTCGACACGTCCCACGGCGTCGCGTGGAAGAACGACAGCAGCCCCTTCTTCGGCATCGCGGCGCTCTCGACCACGGTCTTGATGTCCTCCAGGTTCACCTGCGCGAGGAACGTGAGGCGGCGCCCGCCGCGCACGGGCCACTCGAAGTCCGCGGCCACGTCCGGTGCGCCACCCATCTTCGTCACGCGCGACCGCGGCTTGCCCTTCGCCGTGCCGGAGAGCAGCAGCACGGACGGCCGCGCGACCGCGCGAAGACGAGCCTCGATCGCGACGAGATCGAACCGCGCGCAGAGCTCGTGAATCTTCGCAGCGTCACCCATCGCGATGCGCGTGGGACGAAGACCCTCGCGATCACGCGAGCTCGCGAGGCGCTCGAGATCGCGCTTTGCCCACGGGCGGCCCTTGGCTGCCATCGCCACGAGGATGCGCTCCCGCTCCACCGGATCACGAAACGCCTCGTACTGCTCGAGCATGTACGAGATGTTCTGCGTGGCCGCGTCGTCCCCCATCTTCATGGCGGCGCTGTAGCAAGCGAATGCGCGCGCGAGGTCCTGATGCGTTCCCTGGAAGTGCTTGTCGCCTTCCTTGCGATGCTCTGCGCCGGTCTTCGCGCCGCTCGCCTTCTTTGCGACGACCTTCTTCGTGACGGTCTTCTTCGTGACGGTCTTCTTCTTCGCGACAGTCTTCATGGTCATCTTCTTCTTGCCCGTCGTCATCGCACACCCCACGGACGCGTGCCGGGTTGCCCTTCGGCGAGCGGCAGCAGATCCTGGCAAGCTTCCACACCGAGATCGTGCTGCTCGTCCGGATCGATGAGCGTGTCGAAGCAGTGCCACTGCGGATCTGCCTGGTGCGCGATCAGCTTACGAGAGCCCTTGATGGCGCCCCAGTTCTTGAACGCGCAGGCCCACAGCGTGGAGCAGTTCGTGATCTCGGTCGCGCGCTCGGGAGACCCACCACGCAGCAGGCTCTCGCCCTTGGCCTTGGCCTTGAAGGGCTGCACGCCGGGCGCGTCCCAGAGGCCCATGAGATCCATGATGGTGGGAAAGACGTCGAGCGAGAGCAGCGGTCGGTCGGCCGCCGCGACGATGTTCTTGCGCTCCTCGTCCGTGAGCGACTTCGGTGGCGCATAGATCCACGCCGGGATCTTGATCTCCACGTCCCACATGCTGAACGTGTGCCCGCCTCCGCCGTGCTCCCAGAGCTGCTCGCCGTGATCGGACACGAACAGGATCACGTTGTGGTCGGCGTTCGGCAGCTCCTTCAGCGCCTTCAGCATCCGTCCGAGAGCGATGTCCTGGAGGTAGATCGAGTCCTGATAGCGCCAGACCAGCGACGCCTCGTCACCGCGCTTCGCGGCCTCGTTCTCGAACGGCATATGGGCGTCATCGATCTTGTAAGGGAAGTGCGTGTTGGAGAAATGGATGACGGAGAGGAACGGCTCCTTCAGATCCTTCATGTGGGCGATCGTGTAGTCGGCGAGCCTGCCGTCGTCGGCGCCCATCTCGTACGTGGGGTTCTCCTCGAGCTGCGTGGCGGAGACCTCGTGGGGGATCGGCGTGCCTTCGAGCCATGTTCCGGAGTTGCCGAAGAGCAGGTTCTGCGACGTGAAGTATGCGCCGTCGATGCCAGCGGCGTTCGTGTACTCCCACAGCAGCGGCGCGGAGTGCATGGCCTCGCGCGTCTCCGTGGGCGGAAGCCCGCTCCACATGACCGATAGCGAGATCGCCGTCGTGGAGTCCATGGCGCGCATCTGGCGCAGCGGCATGCGATCGGGCACCTCCTTGTTGGAGAACGGCGTGTACTTGCAGTCGGGGTCGTAGCCGATGCACGTGCTGATGGAGCGCACGCTCTCGGTCACGATCATGATCACGTTGCGCTTCACCTTCGGCGTGGCGATGAGCTTCGGCACGGGGATGGGAGCGCGCGCTCCAGGGTGGACGCGCTCCACGGTCTCGTTGTGATCCCATCGCGCGCGGGCAAGCTGCCCCATAGAGGAGAAGTACATCACGTCGGGCAACGTGCCCTGATCCGCGCCGCGCTCCGGCGACAGGAACATGGAGAAGAGCAGCGCCGTGACCGCCGTGTCCCACGCAGCGCCCACCACCATCTTGCGGGCCGGCGCGAGCCGCTTCATGAAGAACGGCAAGAGCAGCGCGAGCGCGATCGGCGGCAGCAGCGCCTTGCTGACGTTGGTCCTGTCGAACCAGATCTGCTGTCCGACGCTCGGCATCATCTGTGTGCCGACGAGCACGGCGCGATGATCCAGGTACGCCTGGTACCGGTCGAACGTGTAGACCTGCGCGCCCACGGCGAAGATAGCGCCGAGGACGAGCAGCACGCGCGCGAGCCAGCGTGAGGGCGCGTGCCTCGATGCGGCGACGATCGCCACCGAGCCCCAGAAGGCGAGCGAGAGGAGGAACGACAGGATGTAGAAGGTGAGCTCGTGCTGGTCGTACGCGCGGAGGCGGGGCGCGCGCCGGGCCAGGTCGAGGCCGAGGATGGCGACGGCGGGGATGATGCACATCGCCCGTGCGACCCACCGCCGGATGAAGAGCGCGCGGGCACGCCCACGCAGCAGTCGCGAGGTGGCGCGCTCGGTCTTCGAGGCGCGCGGATCCGGCGGATCTCTGCCTTCTTCTGGGTTTTCCTTCGGGTCGGCTACGTTGCTCATCCGCGCGAAAGCCCTTACTAGTCGAGGGACACCGCCGGCGCTCCCGGATTATTGAACCCCTCACCGGTCAGGGCGTTTAAGGTTGCATCCATACGTATAAAGGAATATACGTATGGAACGATGGAAACGCCGACCACGCGAGAGAGCCTGCCCGCGAGCCCGCGCTGGGAGCTCTATCGGCTTCTCGGTGAGCCGGTGCGGCTGCGCCTGCTCGCGCTGGTCGCGGAGGACGAGCTGACGGTGGGCGAGCTGTCCGAGCTGCTCGGCGAGAGCCAGCCGAACGCGTCGCGACACGCGGCGCAGCTGAAACAGGCCGGGCTCATCGCGATGCGGAAGCAAGGGACGCGCGCGCTCGTCTCCCTCTCGGATGGCGCGGCGAAGGACGCCGTGGTGAAGGACGCGCTCATGAGCGGTCAAGCTCTGTGCGCGGCGGACGGGAGCCTGCGGCGCGTCGCAGAGATCGTCGCGCAGCGCGAGGCCACGGGGCGCGAGTTCTTCGCGAAGCCGAAGGGTGGGGCAGGGGAGCTGTCGCCTTCGGAGCTCTTGCCTTACGTCGCCGCGTTCGCCGCGCTGCTCCCGGATCGCGACGTCGCGATCGACGTGGGCACGGGCGATGGGCTCCTGCTCGACGTGCTGGCGCCCGCGTACAAGAAGGTCGTAGCGATCGATCAGTCGGCGGCGCAGCTGGATCGCGCGCGGGCTCGCGCGGAGTCGCGGCGCTTCGCGAACGTGGACTTCGTGCTCGGCAGCATCGATGACGACGCGACGGCTCACAAGCTGGCTGGACGCGCGGATCTCGTGTTCGCATCCCGCGTGCTGCATCACGCCGCACGCCCCGCGGAGCTGGTGAAGCGCCTCGCGCGGCTGTGTCGTGCACCGGCCGGCGGCAGCGGTGGCCACGCGACGGAAGGCGGCGCGCTCGTCATCGTCGACTACGCGCATCACGAGGACGAGAGCATGCGCGAGCAAGCGGACGTGTGGCTCGGCTTCGAGCCCCGCGAGCTCATGAAGTTCGCACGCGACGCAGGCATCGCGTCACCGCGCGTGGTGTCGCTCCCACAGCCGTCGCGCGGGCCGGATGCGCACCTTGGCTGGCAGGCGCTCGTAGGCCGGCTTTCCCATTAGAGCTCCCACAAGAACAAGTGACGAAAGCGTGCATGTTGCACGCAGTTTCAGATTCAGATTCGAGACACGGAACACCCGAAAGAGAAGGACACCATGGCTGAGAATTTCAAGGTCAAAGACATCACGCTCGCGAGCTGGGGCCGCAAAGAGATCAACATCGCCGAGAGCGAGATGCCCGGCCTCATGGCGCTCCGCGCAGAGTTCGGCGCGTCGAAGCCGCTCAAGGGCGCGCGCATCGCGGGCTGCCTCCACATGCCGATCCAGACCGCGGTCCTCATCGAGACCCTCACGGCGCTCGGCGCCGAGGTCACGTGGACGTCCTGTAACATCTTCAGCACGCAGGATCATGCGGCCGCTGCGATCGCGGCGACGGGCGTCCCGGTCTTCGCATGGAAGGGCGAGACCGAGGCCGAGTACGACGCCTGCATCGAGATGCAGCTCAAGGCGTTCGCGGGTGGCAAAGGCCCGAACATGATCCTCGACGACGGCGGCGATCTCACGGTCATCGCGCACAACAAGCACCCGGAGCTGTTCGACGGCCCCGAGGGCATCAAGGGCATCAGCGAGGAGACCACCACGGGCGTTCACCGCCTCTACGAGATGGCGAAGAAGGGCACGCTCAAGGTCCCCGCAATCAACGTCAACGACAGCGTCACGAAGTCGAAGTTCGACAACCTGTACGGCTGCCGCGAGTCGCTCGGTGACGGTCTGAAGCGCGCCACCGGCATCATGTTCGCTGGCAAGGTCGCGGTCGTCGCGGGCTACGGCGACGTGGGCAAGGGCTGCGCGCAAGCGCTCCGCGGGCTCGGCGCGCGCGTCCTCATCACGGAGATCGACCCGATCTGCGCGCTGCAGGCGGCGATGGAGGGCTACCAGGTCACGACGATGGAGAAGGCCGCGAGCCAGGGCGACATCTTCGTCACGGCGACGGGCTGCGCGAGCATCATCCGTCCCGAGCACATGAAGTCGATGAAGGACCAGGCGGTCGTCTGCAACATCGGTCACTTCGACTGCGAGATCGACGTCGCGTGGCTGGAGAAGAACCCGGAGATCAAGGAAGAGAACGTGAAGCCGCAGGTGGATCAGTTCATCTTCCCGGACGGCAAGCGCATCACGCTGCTCGCGCGCGGTCGCCTCGTGAACCTCGGCTGCGCGAACGGGCACCCGTCGTTCGTGATGAGCGCCTCCTTCTCGAACCAGACGCTTGCGCAGATCGAGCTCTGGGCGAACTACAAGAACTACGAGAAGAAGGTCTACACGCTGCCGAAGAAGCTCGACGAGAAGGTCGCGATGGCGCACCTCGGGAAGCTCGGCGTGGAGCTCACGAAGCTCACGAAGGAGCAAGCGGAGTACCTGGGCGTCAGCACCGAAGGTCCGTTCAAGCCCGAGCACTACAGGTACTGACAACGTGCGACTGACCACTAGCGGACTAAGCACTACAGAATAGGTGGCCACCCCGTCTGTGCTCGCTCTGCGGCCTCCGCGCGTCCCACCCCTCCCAAACGTCCGCTACGCGCACGCGGGAGGGGGAGGTGACTGGGCTTCGAGGACCACTCGAACCTACAAACTTGCCTCTCTTGATCCGCCCTGGATTTCTGGACAACTCGGATCACGATATTCGCTTGCATATCGCATGGGGGCTTGCGTTCAGTCGGGCGCGATTCCTGGGCCGAGCGAGTCCAGGCGGATGCGGACAAGCCCCCCCCCGTCCGTCTTTCCGCGCCTTCCCGCAGGAAGTTCGATCACATCGATGAAGGCCTCCGCACAGTTAATCGCGACGCCTGTCTCCCAGGTCCAGTTGGCCGTCTTGTTCAGGAGCCAGGACACCCCATCCGACAGGCGGACGATCCGCATGGCGACCGTGATGCCACGCATCGCATACCCACACCCGACGACGAACGGCGTCGTGCCAAAGCCGTAGGTCTGCTCCGACCGCAGGCGACGCGGCTTCAACTTCGTATGGTCGGTGGTGAATGGTGCGGTCATGACGTTCACTGTGGTGGGCAGTCCTTCGCTCGTCCAACCGCCTGAGCCTTCCGTCCACGCGAAATCGGTTCCGTCGGTGGCCAGATCTGCGGCGGCAGGCGGAGAGTTTCCCCCGAGGATGAAGTCCTTGGCGCCTGCCTCCGCGGTGTAGATTTTCTGGGTGTTATAGTCGCTCCCGCTGGCGCCCCAGAACAGAGCAGACCCGAACGTGAAGGCGAAGTTCTGGGCGAAAGCGTCACTCGGGAGCACAGTGCGTTTGGTGGGGTCGTTCCAATCGAGCAACCGAAGGGGACCGCCCGTTTGCTCGATAATCCCGAGTGCACCGCTGACAGCAAGAGCGGGCGCCTCCTTCTCGGTGAATTGCATCGCCACGTGGGGCGCCAGATCGTCGATGTTCCCAGCAACAATCCCGGTAGAAAAGTCCGAAAACGTACCGGACCGGGAGTCACGCACAGACAAGATCCAACGGCCGTCGTTCACCGCCCCAAGCGCATCATTGAGAGCACATGTGTCGTCGTTCTCTCGAATTCCGGTAATGAGTGGACCATCGACGTCCCAGACTACCCACGGCAGGAGGCTGGGCACCCCAGTCACGATAGTCGATAACAAGGTAGTCTTGCCGTCGTGAACCCACGCGCGCATGCCGCCTATCCGCGAACCGTCAGGATAGAGGGAAACCTCTCGACATTGTACGCCAGGCTGACCGACGAATGCCGTTGGGCAGTCCTCCCAGGTGGGTGGAGCAGGCAGCGCCGCCTTCGTCGCAGGAACCGAGAACGAGCAGCCCGGATAGCCGAGAAAAGGCTGCCAACCATCATCGCCGACTGGCCCGAGCACACCAGTGTCGCCGCCGTTCAGTCCAGTGTCGTGCAGTGGCAATACGTCACTGTCGCCGCCATCGCTCGACTCCGCGACCGCTTTGCCAGAGCCGCAACCGTACGGCGCGAGCGCTCCTCCGACGAGGAGCGCTGTCCCAATCCCGAGTCCTAAGCGTTTCACTGGGGGTCGACCTGCTCACCGAGCCATTTGCTGTCGTCTTCGTCGCGGTCGCCGTCAGCTGGGTCGGACGGAGCCGAACGACGCTCGAGCCGCAACGAACCATCTCGTTGCTTTAGTACGTACGACAGGCCAACGACATCAACGATTGGAGCGCCGCTGAGCTTGCCGTGAACCAAGTCCAGCGGAGTTGCGCGAAAGCCACGGGCGCCGACCTTCAGCTGTATGACTACGTTTTGCTCGCCCTTTGACACCGTGAGCACCGCCGTGCCCTGATTGCCCACTACGAGAGAGTACCTTGTCGCGGGAGCACGGCGGTGGTGATGCGACGGGTGCGACCAACTCGCAAGCGTCTCGGCTTTGCCCTGCGCCGGATTAATGCGGATCACACGCAGCGTATGCGTGGTCATGTCCTCGTCCACTACCCAGAGCCGCTGATCCTTGAATGTGAACGTCGCTGCGCGGACCGCGCCGAGCGAGAAGTCGCCGAGGGACACCCGACCGAAATCGCCAAGGAGGGGTTGAAACCACAGGTCGTGCATAGGCGCGCCCGACGCGTCCTCGCCTCCGAGGACGAACGTGCCCCCGGCAGCCCGTGAGAAGACCGCGATCGGATTCGTCCTCGGTGGGATGTCACCACCCGCGCCCGTGGCGCTTAGCGGGCTCCTCACGCCGGCGTTCATCCCGCCTCCGATGGTCCCGCCGGCTCGGGTGACGACCCCGTTCGCCGTGAACACGGCCGCCGAGGTACCGTCGCGTCGGAGAAACGCCCCAAGCACTTCACCGCGAATCTTTCCCAGGCTCTCGGAGGGCTCGACAGCGTTCACAACCTGCACGTCCGCAGAATGGAGAAGCTGCCGAACCCCCTCTGGAAGTGTCTTCGTAACCTCCACGGCAGTCCCGTCGAGCTGAAGCGAATAGATGCCTGCCTGCGCGTCGTCGGGACCGGGGAGAACAACTGAGGCGCGTCTGACGCGCTCCGACCTGTACGGATCCGGCAGCGTCTGCCAGATGAAGAACGGCTTGTCAGAAAGAAAACCCGTGCCGCGCCGCGTGTACAAGTAGACTTGGTCTGGCAGGAGATCGAAGAAGTGATTGGAGAGATCCTGATCGTGAATACCGACCACCCGAAGCGTGCCGCTGAGGTCGCGGAAGCTCGGGACAGTCGCACCGATGTCTGTTCCGGCGTGGACCCAGAAAGTTCCGTTCAAGCACGTGCCGTCAAGGTTGAAGAGACCGCCCTTCGTAGTGCATTGCGCCTGTTGGTCCGAATCGAGGGTATCGTACGGGGGGATTTTTCCATTACTTACCCAAAACTTGGCATCCCCTGAATAGCTCCAACCTACATCTGTATTCTGCGTGAAATCCGATGCCTGAGCACCGTAGTTCCAAAAGTACTGCCCCTCCCTGTTGGGCGGGTAGAGTCCAGCCACCGTCACGCGGTGCCATGGGAAGTTGACGTCCACGGTCTCCGCCGCGCTCGTTGGAAAATGGTTCGCTTGAGTATTCACAATGTGCGGAGCGAGGCGACAGTCGATCTTCACACCATTGGCGTCTCGCCCCAGCTGGCAAAACCGCATCTGTGTCGGCACGACCGGCACCTCGATGGTCCCCTGCTCGCAACGCGGATCGTCGGCACACGTCTCGTTCTGCGGCAACGAACCAATGGTAGTCGTGTGGACCACGTTCCGGATGCGACGACCTTCACACAGGAAACCTATGCGGTTGTCTCCCTTGCACTGGTCCGGCCCGCTCACCACGAGGTCCGCGGAGCTGAGGGGGCAAGGTACCGGATCGCATGCATCGCCCTGACGCGGGTGACCTAGTGTGATTTCCGAGAACTCATTGCAGTTGGCCTGGCTGAAATTCCAGACCTTGGGGCAGTTGTCGACCTTGATCAGGGCGGCGTTGAGTCCACAACGTGCGGGGCATCCCGGCGTATTCGGAGTGCACGAGGGACCGCAGAAGCCGTCACCGTCCTCGTCGTTCTTCGGGTCGCAAGGGCATTTGCACGCGTCGCCCACCCCGTCGTCGTCCGAGTCGGTTTGATCACCGTTCGAGATGAACGGGCAGTTATCGTGCGCGTCGATCCAGTGGTCGCAGTCGTTGTCGACGTCCTGATTGCAGTACCCAACATAGTCGACTTCGCCATACCAATAGTCGTCACGCAGCTTGCCGTGCGACGCATACCACGCGCCCGAACGGGTGTTGTCTTTCGCATGGTCGATGATAAATTGGCGATTGGCGCCCCGGGTGATATCGGTCCAATCCTCGCAATTTCCTATATGCGTGATATCGGAGCACCCGGAAAGCTGAGCGAGGACGCCAGCGATATCGCGCGAGCCGTCCGAGCGCACATGGAAGAGTGGTCCCCCTGAGTCACCAGCAGAGTGGCCCATGTTGTCCGTGATCTTACGCTCAAATCGATGGCCCACGGGCGGTGAGCCAGGTACGTCGCTATGCCCCGGGTGTCCCTCTTGAGCGACCAGGTCGAGACTGTTGAATATCGCTGCGAACCGAAAGCTCACGTGTGAGACGTCGCCTGGGTCGTTGAAGTCCGCGCTCGTGAAGGGCGACCACCCCGCTGAGCCAATAGGACCGATGGCTTCGGGGTCGAGCGAGGGACGGACGATGTTGACCCCCTCTGGGAACGGAAGCTTTGGGTCCAGGTAGAGGAGGGCGAAGTCAATGCCGGTCATGTCGCTGGGGACGCCGCATGCCGAGACAATCGATGCGTGGCGAGTGGCACGCTGTCCAGGAAAGAAGCCTGAATCGACGACAGACGCGCCGATGTGGATTGTGGGGGTGAGATTGGTCCCACAAGGCAACGTTCCCACATGTGCCGGATTGTTCGTGCCGAATAGTACATGCGCCGCCGTGATAACGAGACGCGGGGTGATCAAGGTTCCCGTGCCACTCCCCGTCTCGATGTCAACGACCACATTCGCGTTGAACGGGTCCTCGACGTCTCGATGCGCCGCTGAACCGTAAAGGGCCTGGTCCGCAGTTCCGAGATGCTCTCGCGGCGCATCACCCTGCCCGCAAGCCACGACCGCCAGCGTCGCCAACCCGACGCCCCACCGCGACGTGTTCGACCGGAGCCCCTGTCGTTGTGTCCCTAGCATCCAGCCTCCCGGGTTGGTTCATCGCGATGCGCATCAACAGCGTGAGAGACTCTTGACTGGTGTGCAAGCAGAGTCGCGCGAAAGATCACTTCTGCGGGATGACGACGCTGTTGATGTAGTCGCGTGTGGCGGCGCGTAGGTGAATTACTCGCCACGGACGTCAGCCAGCCTCGAAATCGTTGGAGCCCCCGCTCGTCTGCCTCCCTTTGCATCCTCCTGCGGCGGTGCGGCCACCACCCGCGAGCGCCGCCTACTCGCGCTGACCGGCGTAAGGGCAGCGTGTGAAGGTTTGGCGACGGGCTGCGCGAGCATCATCCGTCCCGAGCACATGAAGTCGATGAAGGACCAGGCGGTGGTCTGCAACATCGGCCACTTCGACTGCGAGATCGACGTCGCGTGGCTCGAGAAGAACCCGGAGATCAAGGAAGAGAACGTGAAGCCGCAGGTGGATCAGTTCATCTTCCCGGACGGCAAGCGCATCACGCTGCTCGCGCGCGGTCGTCTCGTGAACCTCGGCTGCGCGAACGGCCACCCGTCGTTCGTGATGAGCGCCTCCTTCTCGAACCAGACGCCGGCGCAGATCGAGCTCTGGGCGAACCACAAGAACTACGAGAAGAAGGTCTACACGCTGCCGAAGAAGCTCGACGAGAAGGTCGCGATGGCGCACCTCGGGAAGCTCGGCGTGGAGCTCACGAAGCTCACGAAGGAGCAAGCGGAGTACCTAGGCGTGAGCACCGAAGGGCCGTTCAAGCCCGAGCACTACCGGTACTGATATCGAAGTAGCCCCAGAGGCTCACGAGGTGGCGCGTCTCCGGCGTTTTGTGTGTCGGTGCTCACCCCGCCTGTCGAGTGCATCGGGGTGTACGTGTAGATGACGGGCTCCGTCACCGTGTACTTGGTGGTCACGCAGTTGGCGCCGGCGCTGTCGCAGGTGCGGGCCTCCTTGCTCGGGCGTGGGCACCTGCGTGACCGGCGGCGGCGACGCGCCGTAACAACCGGTGCCGAAGAGCGCGACGGGGAGGAGGAATGCGAGAGGAGAGAGCGAGG
>JANXLV010000369.1 GCA_025355005.1 Myxococcales bacterium
AGCGCCGCTGCGGAGGGTGCAACCATGGTGCTTGCAGACGTCGGTAAAGTCGAGTCGGACGGGAAAGCCGCAGAAGCTTGGGAGCTCGTGTTGCCGGTGACGACGGGCACCACACCTGCGAGCGGAGCTGAAGAAGAGGACGCGACGCTTGCACCCTCTCCAGCATGATCGCCACGGGTCGCGAGAAAGCCGATGCCGGCCGCTCCCACCACGGCCAGCGCGCCCACCATCCACGGCGAAACACCGCGCCGTTCGGCCGCAAGATCACGTGCAGATGCGACGAACGTCTGCCCCTTGCTCCCCGCATCGAGCTCGACGACGAGCGCATCGGCAGTGGCGAAGCGATCGGCGGGATCCTTCTTCAAGCAGCGATCGATCACGGCGGACAGCCACGCTGGCGTGGCGGCATTCAGGGACGTCGCAGGCGCGTGCGCGTCGCGGCTGGTCGCGATCAGCGCGTCCATCGCGGTCTCACCGGTGAAGGGTCGCGTCCCGGTCACGAGCTCGTACAGGATGATGCCCAGCGAGAACACGTCGGTGCGAAGGTCCACCTCGCGACCGGTCGCCTGCTCTGGAGACATGTAGCCGGGCGTGCCGAGGATGCCTCCCTCCTGCGTGAGGCTCGCGGTGGGCGGAGTGCCCTCCGGTCGAACGACCTCCTCCGTGGGCTTCGCGAGGCCGAAATCCAGGACCTTCACGGAGAGAGCCTCGGCCCCGTCCGTCACGCTGACCATGACGTTGTCCGGCTTCAGATCACGATGCGTGATTCCGAGCTCGTGCGCCTTCGCGACCGCGCGCGCGATCTCCGTGACGATGCGCCGCGACTCCTCGATCGTGATGCTGCCTGCGTCCATGCGCTGTCGCAGCGTCTGACCAGGAATGAGCTCCATCGCGATGTAGATGCGACCGTCCGCCTCTCCCACCTCGTGCACGGTCGCCACGTTCGGATGTGTGATCGACGCGGCCATGCGCGCCTCGCGCAGGAATCGCTTGCGACGCGTCGTGTCGTCGCTGAAGTCCGCGGGAAGCACCTTCAGCGCCACGATGCGACCGAGCTTGGTGTCGCGCGCGCGGAACACGATGCCCATGCCGCCACGGCCGATCTTCTCTTCTATGTCGAAGTGCCCGAGCCGCGTGAGCTGCTCGGAGAGTGACTCGGGTGCACGCGCGGGAGTGGCTGCAACGGCGCGGAGAAAAGCGTCGTTGCTGTCGCTCTCCTCTTCGTCCTCGTCGTTGTCCCCCTGCGACGTCACCGCTTCAACGTAGCAAACGCGCGCGGGCGCGGGCGAGAACGTTGACGCCGTTCGTGGGAGCGAGGGAGCAGTCAGTCCTTTGGACCGACGAGGCCCGCGCGCTTCCCCATCTCCAGGAGCTTCTCTTTCACCAGCTGGAACCGCTTCCGCAACCGTGCAGATTCCCGCTTCAGATCGTCACGCGATGGCTCGGCGGTGCTCTCTTCAAGCATGACGCGCGCCAGGTCCTCCCACGAGAGACCGCGGTCCAGGCGCAGGATGAGCAGCGTCTTCTCCTCGTCATCCAGCGACTCGCGCAGCGCCGCGAAGCGATCCTTCTGCTCCGTCTTGAGGAACGTGAGCGTGGCCGTCCGGACCTCTTGCACCACCTTCTCCACCGCCGATGAATCGAGCGCCGCGCCCGCGTGCCGCTTTCCCTGCGTGCGGAAGCGATGCGACGTATTGCGCGCGATCGTGTAGGCCCACGTGCGGAGCGACGACTGCCACGAGAACGCGCCAAGGCCCTTCCATAGCTTCTCGCAGAAGAGCGAGAACACGTCCGAGGCATCCGCCTCGCTGCGGTGGAGCGCCGTGAGGAAGCCCAGGATCTCCGGGCCGTAGCCCTTGATCGCAAGCGTGGCGGCGACGTCGAGATCCGCGCGCTCGCACGCCGCGCGAACGTCTTCCTCGATCTTTTTTTGCGACGATTCGTCCATTCCGCCTTTTCTTCTTCACATTTCCGGAGGCGCCGAGTCTACCGCTGAGGATACGTTCGACGGTGCCGATGGGGAATGAACGAAGCAGGATGGTGACCCTTCCGAGCAAGTGGACGGCGTTCACCCTCGCCGCGCTGGTCGCGCTCATCATGGCGCTCTCCGTGGGCGCTTGCGGATCGTCGCACGGCGGCGCCACTGCATCGGACGCGAGCTCCGCGGACGCGACGCTGGACGCAGAAGGTGGCATTGCCCTGTTGCCCTATCCGCCCGGTCCGTACGGCTACGCGCTTGGCGACGTGCTGCCGGACTTCTTCGTGATGGGCTATGCGATGTCGCCCACGCAGCGTGACTCCACGAAGCTGCCGTTCCGCCCGATCAAGCTGTCGGAGGTGCGGAGCACGCCTGGTTGCAGCTGCGTCGTGATCTCGTGGCTGGCCGTGGGGCTGAACTGCCAGTCGTGCTCGACCGTGGACCAGCTGCTCGGTGCAGCGGTCTCCTCCGACCCGAGCGTCTGCGCGATGGAGATCGTCGGGTTCAACCTCGATGCCGCCGCGGGGGGCTCCAGTCAGGTCTCCCAATTCGACACGCCGCGCACTCCGACGCGTGCCGACCTCGACCAGTGGACGCAGGCGGGGCGCGAAGGGTTTCCGGTCGGCATCGACACCGGCAGCTCGGCGGCGACGCTCACCACGCCGATGTTCACGTTCGCGCCGCAGAACATGGTCGTGCGCGCACGTGACGCCAGGCTGGTGGGCGTGCTCACTGGACTGGACCAGACCGGATTTGCCGCGCACGCACGCGCCCTCTGCGATGCGCCACAGCCTGGTGTCGAGACGCTGGCCTCTGGCCTCCGCCCTATCGACCTCGCGCTGGCGGGCGGCGCTCTCTATGTCACCGACGGCGAGCGGGGGCTCCTGAAGCTGTCGCCCGATCTGCCCGGCGCTGCGCCGATCGTGCTGGATCCGAGGGGCATGATCGCTAGCCCGATCGCGACCGACACGACAAACGTGTATTATGCACCCATATCGGCACCGGGCACGTTCGCGCTTGCGGCAGTGCCACTTGCAGGCGGACCGCCGCTCGATCTCGCCACCGCGTCGAGTCGGGTCACGGCGCTCGTTGCGGACGACGTGCGCGTCTACTTCACGCGCGCGGACGGCGTCGTGGGCTCGGTACCGAAGGGCGGAGGCAGCGTGACGGTGCTCGCGGTCGACAGCTCGCTCGCGCCCACCATCGCCATCGATGCGGGCTACGTCTACTACGTGTCGACGGCCACGCAGATGATCGCTGCGGTGCCCAAGAACGGCGGCGAGCTCGTGATCGTGACGCAGGGAACCGATCCCACTGGAAAAACCGATACATTCTCGCCGTCGTTCATTCGCATCGACCCCGCGGCGCGGTACCCGCTGATCGCGGCGGGTGAGCTCACGGTCTCGCACCGTGCCTACCTGACCGGGTTCGGCCGCGTCGGCGGTCAGGTCAACCCAGGGGGCGCCGGGTTCCTCGGCGAACCCGGGACCTTCCCGCCTGGCAAGGTGCAGGGGCTTGGCGTGGACACGCTCGGGAACGTCCTCTTCACCAGCCGGCTCGAGAAGTCGGAGGAATACGGCCTCGGCACGATCTACACGACGGGACAGGGCGCGACTCTATTGCCGGGCATGGCCACCCAGCTTGGTTCTGGGTTGGCGCTTCACATCATCACTCCAGGTGGGTACTGGGCATCTGCGATCACGGGGGACGCGCACTACGCGTATTTCGTGAACCGGTTCAAGAGCGTCGTCGTCGTGCCAAACGTCGCGCCCGGCGATGGCACCGTGAACAGGATCCGATGGCAGTGACCTCTACGCGATGGTTTGCCCTGCTTGCGCTGGGCCCGGCGCTCGCGCTCCTTGCGTGCCGTGCATCGAGCGTTCCGCCGCATGGCGAGGCGCTGTTCTTCGTGGACACCGACCTTCCGGTGCCTGCGCTTGCGGGGCGCCTTCGCGTGGATCTCTACTCGGAGACCGGCACGTGGTTCGAGTCGCGGGACATCGGACGCTCCGACCCGCTCGACTGGCCGGCGAGCTTCAGCGTCTACTCGGGCGACGACACGCGAGACGTCCGCGTGCTGGTTCGCGTCCGCGCGTACCCGGAGGGCGCGGTCCGGCCTTACCAGGGCGAGCGCTACCAACCGCGAACCAGGTACGTGGAGCCCAGGGTCGCGACGAGCATCGCCGATCTCTGTGCGCACGCACCGGAGCTCGCGATCGGTGGTCGCCTCACGGCCCGCCGAGGCAGCAGCGAGATCACGAAGCTCACGCCCGACGCCTCCGGCCACTGCACGCAGCCCAACGCGGCCGGGTCGATCGCCGCACGCATCACCGTCCCGGGCGGCACGTATCGCTTCGATGTCGCCGGCTCTTTCCCGTTCGTCGCCGAAACGATCCTCAGCCTGCGCTCTCGCTGCGAGGATCCGTCTTCGCAGCTCGCGTGCGATGCGGAGGACCAGGTGGTCGTCACCTCCGCGGGCCATTTCCCTCGATTTCAGAGCACGCTCGCGCAGGGAACGTACTGGCTCGTCACGGGGGGAACGCAGGCGAACTGGCCTGCAGATGTCACCATCGAGGCCCTCTCGGTCGACGATCCGCAAGCGGCTGGCGCGGAGGCACCCGACGTGCCCGCGCCCACGTCGTCCTTTGTTCCGCGCCTCCATCCTGTGGACCCGTCGGGGGGCGTCACGATCGATCCGACTCCACCCACGGAGCCCGAGCCCAGCGCTGCGGTCGACCGTCTGGTGCTCGTGAAGCTCTCGCCCGGCGTCCGCGGCGCTGCGCGCATCACGCTGCACGGAGTCTGCGCAGGCACGATGGCAAAGCTCGGCGCGGACCCGAGGTCCCCGGACGCAACATCAGCCCAGAGCTGCGTCGAAGCCGAGGGCGTGACCACAGCCCTGACGGAGCTCTCGCTCGATCCGGATCTCACGACGATCGCTCCAAGCATCCATGACACGTTCGGCCTCAGCGAGCCGTGCGGCGCGGATGCGAGCAATGCATCGGTGGCGTGCATCCCGGGCGGCGCGTTCCTTCTGGGCGGCCGCGCTGCGAATCCTCTCGCCGCGCCGCTCTACCTGGCCGCCCCCGAGCGCCTGGCGCTGATGCACAGGTTCTACCTGGACAGGAACGAGGTGACGGTCGCCCAGATGCGCGCGGCGAGCGCGGGCGGCCTCCCGACCGACTCCGATTCTCTCGTCGTGAACGACGGCGCGCTCTGTCCGGTGGTCGGCTGTGGAGGGCCCGGGTTCTCCGCGGGCTCATCGTGCGTGTACACGAGCACGCCGATGGCGCGCGAAGACTTCTCGGTGAGCTGCGTCGCATGGCGACTCGCGCGCGCGTACTGCCAGCTGCGCGGCGGCGATCTGCCCACGGAGGCGCAGTGGGAATACGCGGCGAGCGCGGCGGGTCGGCCTTTCAAGACGCTCTACGCGTGGGGAGATGATCCTGCGACCTGTGATCGTGCGGTGTACGGGCGCGGCGGGACCCAGCAGCGCGGCGGCACCGACTGCGCGACCGCGCTCGCGACCTCCTTCGCCCCCGCGCCGACTGTCGCTGGAAAGGGCGACGTCACGCCGCTTGGCGTGCGCTCGATGATGGGAGGTCTGACGGAATGGACGCTGGACAGCGCCGCTCCCTACGATGGCGAGTGCTGGCGCGGCGCTGAGCTCACCAATCCCAGGTGCTGGGAGGAGAACGCGCCTTTCCGTTCGATGCGGGGCGCGTCATGGCTGGACGGACAGATCGCGCCTGCGACCGTTCGCTCTGCGCTTCCAGGAGAGTACGGAGGAGGGAGCTTCGCGCAGCGGCCCGCGTTTATCTCGGAGCACACGGTCTCCAGCGGCGTGGGCTTTCGCTGCGCATATCCGGAGCAGCCGAAATGAAGCTCGAAACGCGCACTCGTGGAGCCCCGACTGCGACATGCTTCCTGGTCGCGTGCGCCCTCGCGTTCTCCTGCGGCGATCGCGTGAAGCCACCCATCGGCCAGGTCCTCTTGTTCGTCGACACGGACGCCCCGCTGCCCGCTGCCGTGGGTGACTCGCTGGGGCCTTCTGATCCGCCGCCGCTCTTCGATCGCGTGCGCATCGACGTGTTCGCGCCATCGGCGTCGACGCCGTGCGACGGCTGCATCCACGAGTTCGATCTCGATCGCACGCTGGTGAACGAGCATCACGCCTCCGTCGGCATCACGACTCCACCGGGCGTCTCCGGCTACGTGGCTCGTGTGCGCCTCTTTCGTGGCGCGTACGTCGAGCTCGGAGAACCGCGCGCCGATGCCACGGTAGAGAGCGTGATCGCACTGCCCAGCACGAACGCAGAGGGCGTCGTATCGGTCACGGCGATGCTCGCGACGGAGAACGTCGCAGCTCCGCAAGGGAGCCTCGCGAACCCGATCGGCGCAGAGCTCCGTACACCTCGCGGGCTCGCTGGCACGTGGGCGGCGGCGAAACGAACGGCGTGCAGCGGCGCGGCGGGCGTGGGAGAGGCGTGCATTCCGGGCGGCGCGTACTGGATGGGCAACCCGGCGCTCGCCGGCGTCCTTCCGTCCGGCGACACAGTGACGCTGCGGATCGCTGCGCTGTCGCCGTTCTTCCTCGACAAGACCGAGGTGACGGTGGCTGCGTTTCGCACGACGAAGCTGGCGACGGCGGGAGATCCGGAGCCGAGTGACAAGCCGATCATCGTGAGCACGCGAGCCGACGCGCTGCTCTGCACGTATTCGTCAGCGCCCGGGACGAACGAGGAGCTGCCGGTGAACTGCGTGAGCTGGACGCAGGCGCGAGCGTTCTGCAAGGCGCGCGGCGCCGACCTTCCGACGGAGGCGCAGTTCCAGTACGCAGCGAGCGGGCTTGCGGGACGGATGTACGTCTGGGGCGACGATCCGCCATCCTGCAACGACGCGATCTTCGCGCGCACGTACGAGCTGCTTCCGGACAGCAAGTGCACCGGCGAGTGGCTCGATCCCGCCGGTGGCGGCGCACGGGATTCGCTTGTGCTAGCGGACGGTGCGAAGATCACCGACCTCATGGGCAACGTCTCCGAGCACGCGCTGGATCTCTATAACCTCCAGACGGAGCCTTGCTGGCCCACGGGCGTCGTCTATGACCCAGCCTGCACGCGGCCGTCATCGAACCCCGGATGGAAATCGGCTCACACGCTGGTCGGTGGCACGTGGATGAGTCCGGCGTCCTCTGTCGCCGCCGGCTTCAGGTTGCCGCGTCCGGTATTCATCGAGAACAAGGGCACCACCAGCGCCCGCACGCTGTCAGGCGAGACCGGCTTTCGCTGCGCGCGCGCCGCGCTTTGACATCGCGCCTACTGCCGCGCGCCGATGTAGCGCGAGCGCATCTCCTTCTGGATCTGCTCGACCACCATCGTCGCGTCCGGGCCCGCCTCCTCGCTCACGCGAATCTCGACGCCGTCCGCGAGCACCACGGTCTGCCACTTCGCGGGGACCTGCGCGGCGTGCGCCGGCTGCGGCTGCTGTGCAGACGCGCTGCATCCCGTCCCGAACAGGACCGCAACCACCGTCATCACCACCGCCGCCGACATCATCCTGGTGTTCATGGTCTTGCTCCCCGCGTCCGTCCGCGTTCTGAGAGGTGGACTCACCCCGGGGAGATGTGTGAACGAGAAAGACTCTTTTTTCGCAAATGACTGAGAAAACCGCAGCAAACACGCGGGCGCGAGGTCAGCTGTCCACATCGCTCTCCGAGTCCGTGTCGGTCTGTGCGGCGGTCTGATCGGCATCCTGTTCGTCGGGAGTCGAGAAGACGGTGACGTAGAGGATCGGGCCCAGCGCGGGCACGAGCAGGAGCGGCGTCCAGGCCACTTTGGCGCCCATGCGTCGCCGAGAGCGGAGCCACATGTGCGCCGCCGCGCCAACGCTCAAGGCCTCGGTCACACCAAACACCAGGACTTGCTCGAACGTCATCGAGAAGAGCGTATCGCCAAGGGAGCTCCTTCACCGGACATTTGCACTCTGCCGCACCGAGCGTGGTCGCCGTTCGACGCGACGGCGTCAGCTACCGCCTTCGCCCGAAGCCATTGCGAGAAGTGGATGAGGAAGCAACCCGGCGCGTTCGCGAACAAGGACAGGCGCACCGCCCCTGCGTCGTCGAAGCGGGACTTCGGCGTCTCGGCCGCTGTCCATGTGGTCGTCTACTTGTGGTACGTCGCGATGCAGTACTCAAGCTCGGTCTGAGCGATATCGGGCGCCTTGATGTCCGGGGGCGTCGCAAAAGCTGCCGTTCCGAAATCGAAGAAGTCGTACATCGCATCCGCGTTCGCATCGCGTGCGGTGAGGGCGGGCAGCGCGTAGCGGGCCTCGATGAAGCGGAGGATGCTCGTGTGATCGTAGACTACGTGTGACACGTAGGCGGGCTTCGCGTACGGCAGAGACCACGATCATCGGCACGCGGATGCCGTAGCGATCGAACCCGCCCTGCGTCGGATCACCGATGTGCTGGATCGGCGCGATGTCGTCAGGCGCGCACGCCGGTGGTGGCGGTACGTGATCGTAGAGGCCACCGTGCTCGTCGTATGTGATGAAGAGCGCCATGTGGCTCCACTGCGGGCTCTTCCGGAGCGCGTGCACGACGTCGCTCGTCCACTCCACTCGTGGTTCGTGTCGAGCAGGCACATATGCGCGGCGTGCTCGTAGGGAACGGGCGATCCGGTGCTCGTGGGGTTCGACGTGGAGTCGGGTGCCGATTCGATGTCGGTGCGGCCGGCATAGCGACCGAGATGGGAGAAGTACGAATCGAAGGAACGATTCTCCTGCATGAGCACGACGATGGTGTCGATCGGGATGTCGGTGCCGAGTGGCGAGTTGCTGCCGAGCGTCTGCGAGGGCAACGCACCACGCTTGTAACGGCATGCGGCGCGCGACGCAGCGGCGGTCATGTCATCGGGGCGCGCGGCGGCGTCGGAGGCGGCAGCAGGCGCCGCGTCGTTCGACGTCCCACAGGCGGCGACCGTCGCGAGCGAAGCGACAATCGAAGCGCCCAGCCCCGCGATGACAATTCCCGCTTTGAAATGCATGAACCTGAATAGCGCACATCATAACGTGTTCAGAAACCGTCGCAATTCGCGACAGCACATGGGAGCGGGCATCTGGGCTCTCGATTCGCTTACGTGACCACTAGCTCGCCACGACGCGACGCATGATCAACGCGCCGCCACGGACAATGCATCGATCCTCGCCGCGCGGCAGTCGGACCCGACGCCAGTCCTCGGGTCCATCGCCGGAGCGACATGCTCCGAGCATAGCGGCTCCCGGCGCGCTCAGGTCTTTGACGGTGGCGGCGGCTTGTGCGAGCGCGCGTAGAACTCCTGGCTCTTCGTCGGTGGATGCTCCAGGTTGGGTGCGCCGATGTCGCCGCTCGTCACGCCGATCTCCTCGTCGAGCTCCTGATCGACGTCGTCGCTGCGGTGCTCCTCGGTCGAGCTGGTGCGCCCGGCGATCGCGCCCACCGCACCACCAACGATCGCGCCGACGACCGCGCCAGGAGGTCCTGCGATCGCCCCCAGGACGGCTCCCGCGATCGCGCCCACCGCGCCTTCCCCGACCTCGAGGGCGATGTCATTCACCTTGCGCGTGTGCGCCTTCTCCGAGCCCGTCAACTCCTGCTTCTTCGTGGCCATGATCCGGTCCTCCTAGCTCGCTGACTTCTCGTGCTCCTGGTGCGCCTGGTGCTCATTCGACGGCACCGTGAGCACGGGGACCTTCGAGAGCCGCACGGTCTTCTCTGCGACGCTTCCCAGCAACATGCGGGAGACACCGCGTCTGCCGTGGGTGCCCATCACGACAAGGTCCGCTCCGATCTCTTCACACGTCACGAGGAGCTGGTCCGTCGCCGTGCCCGACTTGAGCACCGAGTCCGCGCCTGCATAGCGTGCCTTCAAGCGCACGGTGGCGGCGGCGAGTGCCTTCGAGGCCGCGGCCTCGAGCGAGTCCATCGGGAAATACAGCCCCTGCGCATACATCGCGTACGCGCTGACGGGCAGCTCGCAGACGTGCAGCAGCGTGAGCTTGGCGTCGAGTCGCCGTGCGAGGGCGATGGCAACGTCGAGCGCGTGGTCGGCGCAATCGCCGAAGTCCGTCGGAACCACGATGTGCTTGAACCCATCCACGATCCACATCCTCCATCGCGACTGACGGTCACGACGAGCTCCGTTGGAGCAAGGGTCGGGCCACGGAGCGCGAAGTGGGTCCCCCGCGCTTTTGGCGCATCCCGACGACGTGGCAGGTCCTTCGAGCGCAAGGACTGCGGCACGCACGCAAAATCGCCCCAGCGCGGCTCAGGTGCTCGGGCTGTTCATGGAGAGCTCCGCGCCATCCGTGAGCGAGCTCACTCGCTACGTCAAAGAGCAACGGTCCTGCACGGGTTGCGCGAGGACGCGCAAAGGACGCAGCCACGAAGGAGGCGAGCGTCCTCGCGCACCTGGAAAATAGGCTCCAAACGCGCGTGGCATGCGCGCTGCTTTCCATTCGCCCGAGGTGAAGACACTCGCGACACGGGGTGTGGCTGGCCTGCTGTGCGCGGGTGCGTGCTGCGCATGGCTGTTCGCGTGCGGTACGAGCTCTTCGCCGCCCACGACCCAGGATGCTGGCGCAACGGCGGAGGCAGGCGTGAGCTTGCCGCTCGCCACGGAGCCCGCGTGGCTCACGCTCACGGGCGCTCGACAGGCGTCGTTGCCAGGGGAGGTCGCCACGACCGGCCAGTACTTCACCACCGGCGAGGCGTGTGCGCAGTGTCACCTCTCGTATCAAGGGCCGGATGGCGACGCGTGTCGGGACGCGAAGGGCAACGACGTCTCGCCGACCATGCTCGCGCGCGCGTCGATCGAGTCCCTCGCCGCGCGTGATCCGTTCTACCTGGCCACGTTCGCACGCGAGCGCGTGGGACGTTCGCAGAAGGCGAACGCGACGGTCGATGTGGCGTGCTCGACATGCCACGCGCCGTCCGGCACCGCGGAGGCGCCGCTCGTCGGCGGCAGCGTGAGCTTCGCGTCGATGGTGTCCGGCACGCTTCCGCTGGACTCGCTTTCACGCGACGGAATCGGATGCACTCTCTGCCATCAAATCCCGGCCGACGGTCTGGGGACGGACGCGACGTTCGGTGGCAAGATCACGATCGGAGCCGAGCGCGCCATCTTCGGCCCGCACCAGAATCCCGTGCCGTCACCGATGAAGTTCTTCGTGAACTACGTTCCGACGTACGGCGGCCACATGATGACGAGCGAGCTGTGCGCGACCTGTCATGTGGTGCGAACGCCGCTCATCGACGAGGCTGGCGTGCCCACCGGCACCTGGTTTCTGGAACAGGGCACCTACTTGGAGTGGCAGAACTCGGACTACGCGGCGAAGGGCACCACCTGCCAGACCTGCCACATGCCGCGCGTGGACGAAGACAACGTCATGATCGAGACCCGCATCGCGCATCCGCCCGCGGTGTCCGGAGTCACCGTGAACCCGCGCGTTCCATTCGGCAGACACACCGCGCCCGGCGGCAATTCGTACATGCTTCACGTGATGGGCGAAAACACCGCGTGGGTGGGCACCGGCGCGACGAAGGCGCAGCTGGAGCTGCAAGCGCAGCGCACGGACGCACAGCTCGCGAAGGCCGTGACGCTGGACATCAAGAGCGTCGACCGGGCGGCGGGGGTCGCGACGGCGCTCGTGCATCTGAGCAACGCGACCGGACACAAGTTTCCGACCGGCTATCCATCGCGCCGCGCATGGCTCCACGTCACGGCGCGCGGATCGGACGGGACCGCGCTCTTCGAATCGGGTCGGCCGGACGCGTTCGGACGCATCGTGACGCGCGACAATCGCCTCGTCGATCGCCCGTCCGTGTTCGAGCCTCATCACGACGTCATCGAGGACGACTCGCAGGTCCAGATCTACGAGGCCGTCTCGCAGGACCAGAAGGGCGTGCTGGTGACCCGCTTGCTGGACGCTGCGTCGTACGCAAAAGACAACAGGCTCACGCCCATCGGCTTCTCCTCCGCCTATCCCGGCGCCGGTCCCACGCTGCCGTTCGGTACCAGCGGCGACGCGAACTTCGGCGCTGAGGACACAGTGACGTATCGATTCAGCGTGCCCGACGCTGCACTCACGCTGGAAGTGGAGCTGCTTTACGAGAGCATCTCGCCGCGGGCCTTCGACGCGCTGCTGACCGCCCCCACCGACACGTCACGCGCGTTCTTCGACATGGCGAAGAAGAGACCGCCCACGCCCGTGAAGATAGCCTCCGCGCGGAAGACGTTCTGAGCGAGCGCGTCCCCGCCGATGACCGTCAGCGGCGGGTCGCCGATCGCGCCGCAGCCGTGGACGCATATCGTCGCGTCGCGTACTGTTTGGACCCGAATGAACAGGAAACGTCAACTTGACGTAGTGCTCGCGCCCGTCATGCACTCCGTTGCGATGCGAAGACTCGATCGAATTCTCCACACGGTCGCGGACCAGGACGTCGTCGTCACCCTGATCGGCGCGAGCGGAACGGGGAAGGAGGTCCTCGCGAGGCGGTTGCACGAGATGTCCTCGCGCCATTCGGGCCCGTTCATGCCGATCGATTGTGCCGCCATTCCTGAGGCGATCTTCGAGAGCGAGCTCTTCGGACGCGAGCGTTGAGCGTTCACCGGCGCGGTCGAGCGCGTTAGCCGCCAATCCGCATCTCCGAGAGCTGCAGCGTCTCGACGCGACCGTGGACGATCTGTACGCGAGTTGTGGAGAGCAGGCACTGCACGTCGTGGGCGGCCCGCACGAGATGCGCTCGATGCTCGGCGTCGTAGACCTCATCGAACGCTTGACTCCCGAGGTTTCGGTCGCCGTTTGCGCCGACGCGCCAGTTTGGCACACAAAGGACCACGCGATAGCCCTGTCGCGACGAGCTGGCGAACGAAAGCTGGGACACCGCGAGCGCCCGGTGATCAGGGCGAAGCGATGCCCACGCCAACGGCAAGAGCAGCCGCCGTGAACGTGGACGTCGCGACGAGCGTCCACCCGACGGCGCGAAGCTTCGTGGGGGACGGCGGACGCAGCGCGACGGCAACACACGCCACGCATGCCGGCGTGAGCGCGAGCGCTGCCGGCATGGGGACACGAGCACCGACCAGAGCCCACGCGACGCCCAGGATGAACGCGGCGCTGACCGCCACCAGAAAGCGGCGTGAGCGCTCCTCACGGTGCGCGAGCGTTCGCGCCATCAGCGTGGAGATCAGAAATACGGTGAGCCATACGACCGAATGAATCACCGCCGAGCGCAGCGGCAGCCCGCCGACCACACCGACGGGAAGAACGATGCATGCGAACGCGGCGGACGAGGCGAGCTGCGACAGCAGCGATCGCGGACCAAGGCGCGCGGACGCGAGCAGCGCGAGCGCTCCCAGTACGAGCGGAGGCACGAGCGTGATGCGGAGGTTCGGCGCGAGCAGCGATGCTCCCGCGAGCCCCAGCGCTGCCCCGACCAGCCCGTAGCTGGAGAGCGTGCGACGCGCTCGCTGACCTTCCTCCCGTAGCGCGCGCGTGCCGCGTGCCCCGGAGGCGACCATGAGCGACTCGTGCGACACGAACGCCAGCGCGGCGCTGGCGCACATCAGCACGGCACCCAGCGTGAGCCGGGCGGCGCACAGCACCGCGAGCTGCGGCAAGACGAGCTGCGCGTAAGCGCCGTGCTCGCGTGGGATCAGGCTTCGTGCGGCCGGACGACCTCGAGACGAATCTGGGCGCATCTATCCCGCCTTTTCGTCGACACGCGCCGAGAGAAGCATCCGGGTGTAGCCGACGAGAAGGACACCGAACGCGGATGCGAAGAGGAGCCCGGCGACCAGAAGTGAGGGACGCGTCCACTCCGGAGCCGCGAGCGGAACGATGACCCGCGAGACTGCGGCAAGGGTCATGAGCACGAAAGCGACGGTCGCAGACGGAGGCGCCTCGAGCAGCCGGCCCGTGTGACCGAGCGATACGCGGGAGATCATCCCGAGCGTGAGGGAGCCGATGGCTCCGACGGTGAGCGCGTGGAGCGCCAGGGAGGCGGGGACGCGCGTGGTCAACATCGCGACGCCGCGAAGGCAGAGGCCCAGGCACATCCACGCGTAGCCCGCGTGCAGAACCCAGAGGAGCGGAGTCCGGAGCGTGAACCGTGTTCCCCAGTGCCGTGCTCGTGCGACCAGCAAGCAGGCCGCGCCCACGAAGAGGACGCCGACGACGGCGTGCTGGACTCGAGCTGCGTCGAGCACCGTGAGAGTTGCGATGGCAACCAGCGCGGCGACGTCGAGCCGCGGAACGCCGCGAATGGACTCCTGTCGAGTGGCGTTGCGCGTGAACATGGGAAAAACACGGCACGCGATGATGCTCGCGATCAGGATGACGAGGTCCACGGCGACCAGCAGGCCGCGATGCTCCCAGTCCGCCGCGAGACCGAGCGCTCCCAGATGCATCATGAGATTCGTGACGGCGAGCGCAAGGACCACGACGACGACGACGAGGTTCTTCGTGTTGTGAGTCGCCACGATCGGCCTTCCCAGGACCACAGCCAGCACGGGCAGGAACCCCACGTCCACCGCCACCGGAAGCCACGGCGGCAGGAGCGCGCCATACGTCACGGCGACACGCCCCGCGACGAAGAGCAGGCAGAGGAGGAGAAGCTTCGGACCCACGGCGGTGTCGCGCTGCGTCCAGTTGCCCACCGCAGTGAGCAAGAATCCAGCGATGATGGCGACCGCGAAGCCGAACAGCATCTCGTGTCCGTGCCACGCGCTCACCGAAAAGCGGGTGGCAGGTGCGAACGTGCCGAAGAGCACCATGAGCCAGGCGCCGAGCATCGTCACCGCCACCACGGCGCCCAGGAGGAAGAACGGTCTGAACCCCTTCTGGAGCACCGGCCACGATCTCGTCTCCGCGTCTCTGCGCGTGTCACCATCAATCTGGAGGGTGTGCAGGGGCCAACGCATGCTCGGTCTCCTTCGTCGTCCGAGCGAGCACACGCAGGGAGTGTGCCGCTCGTAGCCGCGCACTTTCGTCGGCGTTCTCCTGAGGAGTCACGCACGCGCGCAAACGGCGCAGTCGCAGATGCAAGGCGTGCATGGTGACGACTCTAGTGATGAAAGCTCCAAGAACGAACAGATCAAGAAGACCGTCGTCTACGGCGGCGCGGCCGTTGGCAAGAGCCCGAACGTGCCCGGCAACCCCCACCTGGATGGCAAGCCCGAAATGGTCGATTGCGCCGATTGCATGGGGCGGTATTCGAACGGCGGCGTAGGTTGTTCGCCAAGCCGTGACAGAGCGACGAGAGGGAGCGGCTGATCGACGTCTGGGGCTGACTTCCGAGGAGGCAGCGGCGCGCCTCGCGCAGGTTGGTCCCAACGATCCCACGCCGAAGAAGCGGCGATCGAAGCTGGTCGAGCTCGGTCTGCAGTTCGCGAACCCGCTCGTCATCATCCTGCTGTT
Organism: Myxococcales bacterium; assembly: GCA_025355005.1. Lineage (GTDB taxonomy): Bacteria > Myxococcota_A > Polyangia > Polyangiales > Polyangiaceae > JANXLV01. Next base: position 15,434 of record JANXLV010000369.1, read on the forward strand.
CGCGAGCGCGGTCTCCGCCTTCGTCGGCGAGTGGGTGAATGCCGCGATCATCGTGACCATCGTTTCACTCAGCGTCGCAGTGAACTTCGTTCAGACGTTCCGCTCTGAGCGCGCGGCTGATCGGCTTCGCGCCGTGGTGGCTCCCACCGCCTCTGTCCAGCGTGATGGCGTCAAGAAGGAGATCTCGCGCAGCGAGATCGTTCCCGGTGACGTCGTGTTCCTCTGCGCAGGCGATCTGGTTCCGGCGGACGCGCGCCTGCTCGCCTCGAAGGATCTGCACGTTCAGCAGTCCGCGCTCACGGGCGAGTCGATGCCCGTGGAAAAAGAATTCAAGGTCGGCGACGAATCCGAAGCGACGCTCGTCCTGCTCGGCACGTCGGTGGTGAGCGGAACTGCCAGTGCGCTCGTTCTTGCGACAGGCGCGCAGACCCAGTTCGGCGACATCGCCACACGCCTTGCGACGCGCGCGCCGGAGACCGAGTTCGATCGCGGAATGAAGCAGTTCGGCGGGCTCATCATGAAGGCCGTCTTCGGCCTGGTGATGTTCATCCTGGTCGTCCGCATCGGTACGCATCGCAACGCGTTCGAATCACTGCTCTTCGCCGTCGCACTTGCCGTTGGTCTCACGCCCGAGTTCCTGCCGATGATCACGTCTGTCACGCTCGCAAAGGGCGCCGTGGAGATGTCCAAGCACAAGGTCATCGTCAAGCACCTGTCCGCGATCCAGAACCTTGGCAGCATCGACATCCTCTGCAGCGACAAGACCGGAACGCTCACTCGCGGCGTCATGGAGTTCACCTCGTCGTGCGGTGCGGACGGGGTACCTTCGGCGTCCGCGCTTTTTCACGCGCGCCTCAACAGCAAGTTCGAGACCGGAATCAAGAGCCCGCTCGACGTCGCCATTCTGCAGCAGAAGGAGACAGAGGAGGCGAAGGGTCACACGAAGGTCGACGAGATCCCGTTCGACTTCGAACGGCGCAGGCTCTCGATCGTCGTGGAAAAAGCGGGCGTCCGCACGCTGATCGTGAAGGGAGCGCCGGAGAGCGTCTTCACCAGCGTGACCGCGTTCGCGACCGCCGACGGCAAGGAGGCGCCGCTCACGCAGACGGAGCGGGCGAAGTGTCGCGAGACGTACGAGTCGTTGAGTCGGCAGGGCTTTCGAGTCCTGGCTGTCGCGATCCGGAAGGTCGATGCCCAGGCCGCATACACAACTGCGGACGAGCGAGATCTGGTCCTGCTCGGATTTCTCGCGTTCGCGGATCCTCCGCTCGAGAGCGCGAAGAAGGCGCTCGCGGAGCTCAGGCGCGACGGCGTGCACGTGAAGATCCTGACCGGCGACAACGAGCTCGTCACGAAGCACGTCTGCGAGCAAGTGGGTCTTGACGCGAAGGCGATGGTGCTGGGCAGCGAGCTCGAGACCATGAACGACTCGGCGCTCTCCAGCGTTGCGGAGCGCACCACGGTCTTCGCGCGTCTCTCACCCGCGCAGAAGAACCGAGTCATTCTTGCGCTCAAGCATCGCAGCCATGTCGTGGGGTACATGGGCGACGGCATCAACGATGCGCCGTCACTCCACGCGGCGGACGTCGGCATCTCCGTGGCGTCCGCGGTGGATGTGGCGCGAGATGCTGCAGACATCATCCTGCTGGAGCAGGGGCTCGGCGTTCTTCACCGCGGCATCATCGAAGGACGTCGCGCGTTCGGCAACGTGACGAAGTACCTGCTCATGGGCACCAGCTCGAATTTCGGCAACATGTTCAGCATGGCTGGCGCATCTGCGTTCCTGTCGTTCTTGCCCATGCTCCCGACGCAGGTGCTCCTGAACAACCTGCTCTACGACCTTGCGCAGGTCACGATCCCCACGGACAACGTGGACCGCGAAGTGACGCGCAAGCCGCAGCGCTGGGACATCCGCACGATCCGCAACTTTATGCTGCTGGTCGGTCCGATCAGCTCGCTGTACGACTTCGTCACGTTCTGGGTGCTGCTCCGCTTCTTCCACGCCGGTGAGGTGCTCTTTCACACGGGCTGGTTCGTGGAGTCGCTTGCCACGCAGACCCTCGTCCTCTTCATCATCCGCACGCCGCGCAGTCCGCTGACCAGCAGACCAAGCTGGCCACTCGCCATCACCACGCTCGCGATCGTCGCGATAGGCGTGGCGCTGCCATACTCACCGCTCGCTTCGGTGCTTGGATTCCAGCCACTGCCCGCGGGGTACTTCCTCTTCCTCATGGTCGCCACGTTCACGTATCTGGGGCTCGTTCAGATCGCGAAGGGATTCTTGCTCGGCAAGAACCGCAAGTATCGTCACCGCGTGCCGATCGCGCAAATCGAGGCTGAGCCAGAGGCCCAGTCTCGCAAGAGTCCGTCACGCAAGTGACGAGCGACGAAACAGAAACGCGTGGACTTTGGATCACTTCCGTTTTCGTTTCTGCGCAAACAGCGTCGCATGGCGTGAGAGCCGCCCGTCAGGCAAGGCTTCGAGCGAGCACGGAGCGGAACGTACTCTTGTCTCACGATTGATCGGATCTTTCCGCCCGCGCTTGCCAGCCGACCTCGAGCAGTAGGAGGTCGTGGT
>JANXLV010000373.1 GCA_025355005.1 Myxococcales bacterium
CGAGGCCAAGGCTGAGGAGAAGGTCGAGGCCAAGGCTGAGGAGAAGGTCGAGGCCAAGGCTGAGGAGAAGGTCGAGGCCAAGGTCGAGGAGAAGGCTGTCGAGAAGACGGCTGTCGTGGAGCCTGAGAAGGACGCGCCTACGTCTTGAGGGCGGCTCTCGTCACGCCTCGGAGGACGTAGTCCAGGTAGCTCTGCGGACCGTCTGCCCACACGCAGAGGGGCGCCACCAGATCGCCGTCCTCATCCACGGCGTAGAGCAGCTCCGATTGTCCGATCGGCGGCAGCTCCATCAGGTAGGTCCTCGGCGGGACGGCGTCTTCCTCCACGAAGCGCGCGGACTCGAACGAGAGCCGATCAGCGAACGACTCGATCACGCCCTTGTGCCGCTCCTCGTCCAGGAGCGCGAGCGGGAGGAGCTCCCAGCCTGCGTCGATCAGGACTGGAAACATGTCCTCGTCCGCTGCGTCATCGAACGGTGGACGCTCCGATTCGCCCAGGAATGCCAGGTGATCCGTGAGGCGATCGTGGACGTCGTCCAGGTGTTCGTGCGCGGACCAGAACGCCGCGAGGATCGTCACGAGCTCCGAGTCCGTCGCGCGCCGGATCAGCTGCGGGTCTCGTGAGAGCTTGTCGATCTGCGGATCTTCGAGGACCTTCTCTGCCCAGAGCACGATCTCCGCGTCGGGCGGCAGCCGCGGGCGCGCCGCATCTACCACGAACGCATGCACCTCGTGGCAGCGGCCGAGCACGTACCTGTGTCCGCCGAGCGCACGCACCACACGTACGGCTTGCTCTCCGGTTGCGATGTCGTCGAAGTCGAACGCTTCCATGTCTACTTGAGCCCGAAGAAATTCTGGATGTTCTCCAGGATGTGGGCTTGCTCCTTCTTCTCGCGCGCCTTGCGCGCCTCGTCGTCGAGACCGTCACGGATGGCGATGAGCTCCACACGACGCTCAGCGAGCCGCTTGCTCATCTCCGTCGCGATGTTCGGCCGTTTGGTGATGACCTCCTGAAAGCCGGCCTTGTCGAGGCGGTAGCAGTCGACGTCGGTCTTCGCGACAACGTCGGCGAACCGCGGCTCGCCAGTCATCAGCCCCATTTCACCGAAGAAATTCGGGCCTGAGAGCGTGGCCACCAGCTTGGTCTCCGTGGCGCCCTCGATCTTCGTGCGAACCTCGACGTCGCCGGACTCCAGGATGTACAGCCAGTGCGCGACGGCGCCTTGTCTCGTGACCACCTCTCCCGCGGTGAACGGCGCGAACCGGATGTGGTGCGTGAGCGTCTCCTTCTCCTCCAGCGTCAGGGAGTCGAAGAGGGTCATGCAGTTCAGCGCGCTCAGCTCCTGATCTCGGTGCCGGCTCTCGCGGAGCTCCAGGTCGCCCGCGTTGTCCGGATTGATGAAGAGCGACTGCGTGGGTCGCGCAAGTGGGATGTCCGCGCGCCGAAGGGCCGCATGGATGCGCGCGCGCACGAGCGAGCTCGTGGGATCGTCCACCGCGAGGTCGGTGAGCCAGTAGCGCACGGCGTAGAGGCCGAAGCTGTCCTTGCCGTCACGCGCGAGGTCCATGCAGATGACGCTCGGCCCAGGGTCCTTCGCGACGCGCTCTATGGGCGCGCCCACGATCGCGTCCGCGACCACCTTCACGACCCGCGAAGGTGGGTACCGGAAATCGACCTGAAAATAGACCCACATGCGTTGAGGAACGGCCTCGCCTCCGCGCTTGCCGAGGATGGTGATGTTCTGCGCGAGCAGCTGCGCATTGGGCACGATGATGGTGGACCAGTCGCGCGTCTCCACGACGGTGTGGCGCCAGCGGATGTCCTTCACGCGCCCCTGCTTGCCATTCTCCAGCTGGATCCAGTCGCCGACGTGCACGGAGCCGTCGAGCTGAATGGCGACACCGCCCAGGATATTGCCAAGCGTTGCCTGGAGCGAGAGCGCGAGCACGCCGGACACGACCGCGCTGGTGGTGACCACGTCGGAGGTGTGCATGCCTCCCTGGTGCATCGCAGAGATGCCGACCACGATATACGCCACGCCGACAATGAGGTCCGTCAGGATGGCGGAGACCGCGAGCTTGGCGCGCGGCAGTACGGCGTCGAAGAGCACCGTGGCGACCACGTTGACGATCGTGAACTGCTCGAACAGGTGCGCTGAGATCTGGAACCGCCCCGCCCACGCGGCGTTGCCGCTTTCGGCGAGCCCGAATGCCCCCACGACGCTCGCGACGTACAGAACGTACAGGATGACGATGCGACGCAGCCGCTTCCGCGCAGCAGGCGCGAGATGATTCACGACGAACGCCGTGAGAACGACAGCCCCGAAGAGGGCCGGCACCATCCAGTACCAGTACTTTTCCATCAGGGGACGTCGCCTCGCTGCTCGCGATCAGCCAAACGCCTCGTCCAGGAGGCGCGACTGTTCGAGCTTGTGACTCGCGGTGCTGCCCGTCGCGGGCGTCGCTGCGGCGGCACGGCAGATCCCAGTGAGCGGGAGGCGCGTGCCGATGATGCTGGTGAGGTTCGCGTGGAGGAAATACCACGCGCCCATGTTTCGCGGCTCTTCCTGGACCCAGTAGAGCGGCGTGCCTTCCGGATACACGGCGAGCGCGCTCTTCAGCGCGTCACCGACCGGATAGAGCTGCTCCAGCCGGACGATGGCCACGTCGGTGCGGTTTTGCTGCGTGCGGCGCTCGAGCAGATCGTAATAGAGCTTGCCCGAGCAGAGCAGCACGCGCTTCGTGTCCTTCGGCGCAACATCAATGTCCGGGATGACGCGCTGGAAGCCGCCGCTCATGAGATCCTTCAGGGTGGATTTCGCGAGCGGATGCCGGAGGAGGCTCTTCGGCGTGAAGACGACGAGCGGCTTGCGCCACGGGCGGAGCACCTGACGACGGAGCACATGGAAGAACTGCGCGGGCGTCGTGAGGTTCACGACCTGGATGTTGTCCTGCGCGCTCATCGAGAGGAAGCGCTCGATGCGTCCGCTGGAATGCTCGGGCCCTTGACCGTCGTAGCCGTGCGGCAGGAGCAGCACGAGGCCGGAGAGACGCAGCCACTTCTCCTCCGCGGAGACGATGAACTGGTCGATGATCACCTGCGCGCCGTTCGCGAAGTCGCCGAACTGCGCCTCCCAGATGACGAGACCGTCCGGCCAGTCGAGGCTGTAGCCGTACTCGAAACCGAGCACGCCGGCCTCCGACAGCGGTGAGTCGAACACCTCGAACACGCCTGGCGAAAGGGTCTTGAGCGGGGTGAAGGGCGCGCCAGTCTCGGTGTCGAAGATCACGGCGTGGCGATGCGTGAACGTGCCGCGCCCGGCGTCCTGGCCGGAGAGTCGAATGCGCGCGCCCTCCATCGCGAGCGTCGCAAACGCGAGGTGCTCGCCGGTGCCCCAGTCGAACGGCTTGTCGGCGAAGACCGCCTCGTGCCGTCCTTGAAGTACTGCGCGGACCTTCGCGTGAGCGTGGAAGCCCTCGGGGATGTGCGAGATGCCCTCGGCCGCCTTCTTCAACGTGCCGAGGTCCACGGCGGTGTTCGCCTCGGGAACCAGGTTGTCGGGGCCGCCGTAGTACGAAGTCCAGACGCCCTCCATCGCGGAGGGGCGGGTCATGTAGTCGCCTTTGCCCTCCTGCTCGAGCGCGGCGGCGAGCGCTGCGCGGCGATCCGTTTCCATCTTGTCGGCAGCCTCGCGCGTGACCTGACCGCTCGCGACGAGCTTGTCGACGTAGACCTCGCGAACGGTCGGCTTCGCGTCGATCAGGCGATACATGAGCGGCTGCGTGAAGCGCGGCTCGTCGGCCTCGTTGTGGCCGTACCGCCGGTAGCAGTACATGTCGATGACGACGTCCTTCTTGAACTTCTGTCGGAACTCCATCGCCAGGCGCGCGAGCTGGATCACCGCCTCCGGGTCCTCACCGTTCACGTGGAACACGGGGACCTTCATCATGCGCGTGATGTCCGTGCAGTAGCGCGTGGACCGCGAGTCAGAAGGGTTCGTCGTGAAGCCGATCTGGTTGTTCACGACGAGGTGGATGGTGCCCTCGGTCGAGTAGCCGGGCAGGCCGGCCATGTTCAGGGTCTCTGGCACGATGCCCTGACCAATGAACGCCGCGTCTCCGTGGATGAGCAACGGCATCACGCCGTCGCGCTTCTTCCGATCCTGCTTTGCGCGGACGCGGCCTTCGGCGACCGGGTTCACGAACTCCAGGTGGCTCGGGTTGAAGCAGAGAGACAGGTGCACGGTGGCGCCGCACGACGTGACGCGGTTGTTGGAGTAGCCAAGGTGGTACTTCACGTCGCCGCCACCGAGGAACCTCTCGGGGTTGCGATCCTTGAAGGCGGCGAACAGCTCGAGCACCGGCTTCTCCATGACGTTCGCGAGAATGTTCAGGCGGCCGCGGTGGGCCATCGCGATGACGATCTCCTCGATGCCGTGCGTGCCCGCCGCATCGATGAGGAGATCGAGCATGGCGATCATGCTCTCCGCGCCCTCGGCGCTGAAGCGCTTCGCGCCCTGGAAGTTCTTGTGGAGGAACTTCTCGAAGATCTCCGCGTCCGTGAGGCGTAGCAGCACGCGCAGGATCTCCGCCCGATTGAGCTCGCAGCGGTTCCGCGTGCTCTCCATCTGCCGCTGGAGCCACTCGCGCTCTTCCGGATCTTCGATGTGCGTGAACTCCACACCGATCGACTTGCAGTACGTCTCCGACAGATGGTCCACGATCTGGCGAAGCGTCGCGCGCTCGGGCAGACCAGACACACCAACGGTCGGGAAGGTGGAGTCCAGGTCCGCTTCAGTCAGGCCGAAGTTCTGGAGCTCCAGCTCGGGCGCTGCATCCGGCGGCTGACCGAGCGGGTCGAGGTTCGCAAACAGGTGACCGCGCACGCGGTAGGCATTCACGAGCTGGTAGACGCGACCTTGCATGGCCGCGAGCGCCAGGAGCTCCTTGCGATCCGCGGGGACGGCAGCGCGCGGTGCCTCCGCATTGAGGATGGTCGCTCGCATGCGCGCGCCGCCGGCATCTCCGTACGGCTCCGCGCCGTTCACGCGTGCGCCGTTCGTGGGGGGTCGCTCTCTTCCGTCCTCCGCGCTGGCCGTGCCGACGCCGCCATTGGTGTTGCCGTTCGTATCACCGTGCGGCAGGCCGTCGAAGAACGTGCGCCACTCCTCGGCCACGGCTTCGCGGCTCTGCGTGTAGCGCGCGTGAAGGTCTTCCACCAACCCAGCGTTGATCCCGAACTCTTCGAACATCGTCAGGCATCTCCTCGGACAACGGAGCTCACACTCGCGGAAGGACCTAAGGGCATCCCGTCGCATGGGCGAGGCCTCGCGCCCCAAAAGGACGTCGCGAGGGTCCACCTATCGACGCGACATGGATACCACGAACGGCGCCGGTCCGGGCCCTATTTGGGTAGCTTTCCGCGGGCTTCCTCGTTGCGGTGTGCTCTCTCCGCTCGCTCGGCTCTCCCGCTCGGCTCGCGGCTTGCTCCGCTCGCACCGCCCGCTCCGCTCGCGTCGGGAGGTATGGGGGAGGCCCGACCTGACATGAGCCCGCGTCCGGGATCGAGCCATGCGGAGAGGTCCACGCTCGGAGACATCGCGACCAGGATCGCGTCGACGGTGATCGCCGAGACCACCGTGCCGGCCGCCGCGACATGTACGCCTTCGGCGTCGCGCCAGAGCAGGACACGCATGGCCTGCGTCGCGGCGATCTGCGAGCCCGGCTCCGAGTCCAACGGATCAGGTAGCTGACCGCGCGGAGAGGTCTCGAGCGGTGGCAGCAGCTCCTTCGCCTTTGCGGCGAGCATCCGAGGCTGCGAGTGCTCGTTCGTGATGCTGTCGAGCTCCGCGCGGCTCAATGACTGGGTGGCCTGTGCGTCCCACTCGTCCGTGACCGAGCCGCGTCCCGCGCGCCCCTCGTTCGTGCGCGACTTGCGGCTCTTCTTCTTTGCGCGTCCCTCCTCGGCGGTGGGCAAGGACATCGCCATGCTGCTCAGGGCCGCGGCCATCGAGTCGTGCTCGCTCGTGCGCCCCAGCTCGTCGGTCGTGTTGGGAGCGTCATGCTCGCGGTGCTCGTGATCGTCGTCCGCCTGCGTGCCTGCGTCCTCGCGCGTCGACGGATCGGGTCCGCGTGCGTCTTCGTCCAGCGGCGGGTCGGTATGCGTCTTACGCGCCTCTTCTCGCTTGGCTGCTGCTGCTGCGCGCTCCTGGTTCAACCGGGCTTCGTTCTGCGCTCTCGAGCCGCGCGCCTCGTGCCCTCCGGACGTACGGGCCTCGCGGGCCTCGTCATCCAGGTTGGCGCTGGAGCGGCGTCGCTTGGTCTCGATCTTCGGGCTGAGCACGCCCTTCGTCGATGACAGCGTCCGGTCCGGCCCACGCGCTGCCTGCAGCGGGCGCGGGGACTTGTCCGTGGGGCTCGCTGCCGTTGGCGGAGGAGCCGCCGAGCCCGGTCGGCCCGGCATCACTGAGGGCGACACGCCACGTGGTGGAATGACCGACGGAGGCGGCACGCTACGCGCCGTCGCCGGCGCGGGATGGACGGAGCCGACGGAGCCGACGGAGCCGACGGAGCCGACGCCCGGGGGAGGCGCCCGCGACGAAGGCGAATTCTGGCCCGGATGGGGAAGCTGCGGCCGCGCGGACGAAGACGACGGATCAGGCTGCGACATGCGCACGATCATCGACGCGAGATCCGCCGCCGCCTTCGCGAGCTCGAGGGCGCGATCGTCGGCCTCGGCCTCACTCGCGGCCTCCGCGCCGCGACGGATCCACTTGATGGCTTCCGCGTGATCGCCACGGCCCCACATCGCCTCAGCCGTCGACAGCGCCCAGGAGACATCCTCCGGATCGTTCGGCTTCGGCGTCGGGATGGAAGGAAGCTTGAAACTCTCCACGCGTCCGGGCTCCTCGCGAGACTCATCCCAGGAGACACGGGTGAACGGAGAAACGCAAGCCTTTCAGCGGAAATGGTGGTCGTCCAGGCCTCCACCGCACTCGCAATCGACTCGCAATCGGGCTCAGTAGTAGAGCGCGCAGTGCACGATCTCGAAGCGCGCGGTCACGGACACGGCCTCCCCGCTCAGCGGGCTCAGCGTGATGCCGTAGAGACCAGCGGGGAGGGGCGCGCCGTGTTCGTCTTCCGCGCGCACGTTGACGAACGGATCGCTGTTCACCGGGGGCGGCAGCTTTGGATGAGCGAGCACCTTGCCATCCGCATCCGTGATCGCGAGGGCGAGCGGCCCGTGCTCCCCCGACCACCGAAACGAGACCACGGCCGGCGAATCGTTCGCCTGTCCGATGCGCGTGGCGCGCAGGGCGATGGAGAGCGCACCGGAAGTCACTGACGCGGGCAGATCGTCCCGCACCTCGCCGAACGCGGGGCAGCGCGGGCCGCAGCCGGACAGGGAGCCGAGCGCCGCCAGCAGCAGGAGCAACCATGTCGCGATCGAGCGCCGCGTCATTCAGTCTCCCAGGTGGCGACGTGCCGTCGCGACGAGCTCCGCGACGTCCGCCTGCGCGCGCTTCGTCAACGTCGCCGCGGTCGCATCGGCGAGAAAGGGAGAGCCGACCGCAAGCACGACCCGGGTAGGTCTGGGCGCCGCGCTCATCCTCGACAGATGTGCGAGGAACGTTTCGCCGAAGAACTGGGCGCCCGAGCCCTTCTCGTACGCCACCCCGACGGGCAGAACTTCGCAGCGGGCAGCGCGCGCAGCGACGAAGCCACCGCGGTGAAACGGGCGGATCTCGTCGCCCATGAACGTGGTGCCTTCGGGAAAGACGTTCACCGTCTCCCCGCGTTCGAGCTCGGACTGCATCGTGCGGATCGCTGCGACGCCGCTCTGCGCGCTCTTGCGATCGACGAATATCGTGCCCACGGAGCGGGCGGCAGGGCCCACGACCGGCCATTTGGCGATGTCCGCGCGCGACACCATCTTGCCGCCCACCACGTTGAGCAGGATACCGATGTCGATCGCCGACCTGTGGTTCGACACGCATAACCGCCCGAGCTGCGCGCCCGCATCGTCACGCCCATTCACGGGCACGGTGCCGAGCACCTCGAGGCGGATCGAGAAGAGCGAGAGCAGCAGCGAGCTCCAGCGGCTCACCCATCGATCGCGCGTCTCCGTGTCCCCTGCGCCCATCACGCGCGTGTGGACGTAGAACGGAGGCAGCATCGCCGCGGTGAGGCCGATGAAGCCCGACGCGCGCGCGACCTTTCGAAGCGTTCCACGGACCTCCATCAGAGGAGCCTCCGGAACACGAGCGCGAGCTGTTCTGTCGCGCGAGTGAGCAGGCCGCGCTCCGAGAAGTGGGTGAGGTCGATCCTGCGCGCGCTCTTCGCGTCCGCGTCGAACGAGTGCTCGCGCACGTAGGTTGCGAACGTAGCGTCCTCCACCGCGACGTTGAGCTCGAGGTTCTTGCGCAGGGAGCGCTCGTCCAGGTTGTAGCTTCCGATCGTCACCCATGCGTCGTCGATGATGGCCGTCTTCTGATGCATCATGGGACCAGGCAGAGCGTAGATCTCCACGCCGCGCCGAAGAAGCCGCTCGAGGAGACCGTTCTGCGCGTATCGCAGCAGCGGAATGTCGGAGCGCTCCGGAACCATGATGCGCACGCGGACGCCGTGTCTTCTTGCGGCAAGGAGGGCGCGCATGACGATGAAGTCGGGCACGAAATAGGGGTTCGCGATGTCCACGCTCTTCTCGGCGCGACGGATGCGACGAACGTAGGCGCGGTGGATGCGATGCCGGCGATTGCGGCTCGACAGCACGGAAACGCGCCGCGTGGGTTGCCTGGGGATGGGAGACAGACCGGGCGGGTTGCGCTCGCGCGTCAGCCGGTGCCACGTGCCAAAGAAGAAGGTGCGGAGCTCGGCGGCCGTCTGTCCGATGACCTCGATCATGTCATCGCGCCAGCCGTCACCGCCGGCCTCGATGGGTGCCCATTGTTTCGCCAGGTTCACGCCACCCGTGATCGCGCGCTCGCCATCCACCACGAGGAGCTTGCGGTGATCGCGCACCTCCACCACGCCCATCGTCCAAGGAGAGATGGTGTTGTACTCGCGCACGAGGCCGCCGCGCGCAAGGAGCGGCGCGAAGAAGGGCAGGCCGATGGCGAGGCTGCCGATGGCGTCGAAGACCACGCGCACCGTGACACCGCGGTTCGCCGCGTCCGTCAGCGCACCCACGAATGCGTGGCCCACGATGTCGTCGCCGATCCAGTACATCTCGAGCAGGATCTCGCGCCGCGCGGAGGCGATGGCCTCGAGCATGGCGACGAGCGATTGTTTGCCGTCGAGCAACAAGCGGACACGTTCGTCGTCGACCGCGAAGTATTTCGGCTCCTCCATGTCAGCGCTCCCGTCTCGAGCGCAGCGCAACGATGACCAGCCGCGAATCAGCCCACATCCTGGCGCCCATGGCTCGCAGCGCCTCTGCGGTCTCGGGTGGGTCCGGGTCCCGGTCACGGAACAAGGACAAAAGGCGCTGGCGTGGCTCCTTTGCGCGCGCAAACCTCTCGTCCTTGCGCCGCGCGAACGCCTGCGCGGCCTGCTCATCGGTCAGCGCGCCCTGCGCGAAGCGCGCGAACAGTGACCGCGCCTGTGCGACCGCCGCGTCCAGCGCGCCGTCGGCGGTGACGATTCGAACCACGACCGCGGAGGCACGCGGAGAGCCGAGGAGTCGCGCGCTGCTCTCGCGCGCAAGCCCCCCTCCCATCGACTTCGCGAGCAGCCCGTCCGGACCGGAGAGGAGGGCTACCCAGGCCTCTGCCAGCGCGTAGCTCTGCGCGTCCGGTACCTGCACGGAGAGGAAGACCTCGGACGGTCCGGGCGTCGCGCGCGGCGCAGAGTAGGTGCCTGGGTGCTCCGACTCCGGAGGAGCAAGCGGTTCGCATGTGCGTGTCTCGCCGCGAGAAGGAAGCCATCGATCGGCCGCGCGTCCTGCTGCGCGTGTCTGCTCATCGTTGTCGTTCGCGAGCACCGCCAGGCGCACCGGCCCTCTGCGAAGTGCGGACACCTTGGTGCTGAGCGCAACGTCGGAAGCGCGTCCGAGCGCGTCTGGTGCGCCCGTCGGTACGAGCCACGACAGGTGCCCTGGGCTCACCTCGGAGGCGAGCTCGGCGAGCGCGCGTGTCTCGTCGCCCTCGGACGCGGCGTACGCGCCATGCAGAGCGCGCTCTGCACGCTCGCGCGACATCGGTTCGCCGAGGAACGGGCGCGCCACCACATCCGCGAGGCGACGTGCGTGCACGAGCGGCGGCTCGCCCGGAAGCGGCGCGCCGTGGACCAGTAGCCCGACGGCATCCGGCGTGGCGATCGGCTCCACGAAGACCCCGGGCAAACCATCAGGGGCGAGCGCGGCCAGCGCCGCGGAGGTCACGCCAGCGTCAGTGTTGGACTCGAGCATCGTGCCGCAAGGTGAACCCAGGAAGAGCCACAGCTCGCCCTGGCCGTGCTCCACCTTGCCGCGCACCTCCACGACGGCCGTCTTCTGCGCCTTGCGTGCAAGGGCGAGGGCTGCCTCGAGCTCGTCCGCCACGATCGTCTGACCGCGCGCGTTCGGGATCGCGACCCGCGCGAACGCAAGCGTCGGCTCCGCGCTTTCCCGGGAGAGGGAGAGCCAGGCAGCAGCCTCAGCGGCGACGCCCACGTCCGATAGCCTGCGCACCGCGCGATCGTCCGGCTTGGCCGCGAAGCCCGAGCCGACAACGAGGTCGATCTCCTCCTCCGCGACGGTGATTCCCCTGGCCACGAGCTGCTCGGGGGTGCGACCCAGCTCCGAGAACGTCAGATCGATCGCGAGGCATCCGCCCACGATGTTCGCCGTGGCGGTGATGTCGCGGACGCGAGCTCCACCGTCGAGCGCCGCGATACGAGACGCGAGCGGCGAGCTCTCCAGACGCTCGACCGCGGCCAGCGCCTCGAGCGGAGAGCCGAACTGCCGGGCGATCACGGCGTGCGTATCCCTGGCGGCGCTGTCCGCTTCGAACACGGCGAACGGCGCGATCGCGGACCGCGCGACCGCGGGCGCGCCAGGATCTGCCGAGAGCGCCGGGGCGTGCGCGAGCGCATCGGTCAGCGCGACGATGGACGGCCGCGACCCGACGACGGCAAGCGCGACGCGCGCACGCACGTGGCTTCGCGCGCGTAGCGTCTCCAGCGATCCGAGGTCGACGTCCTTGTCACGTGCGGCTGCGCGAGGTGCGCCCAGGCACCGCGCCACTGGCTCTTCCGCGGCGGATAGGAGCGGCAGGGCGAGCACCGCAGCGGTCTTCGTGTGCGCCGCCGGCATGTCATCCGGGGCGACCGGCGCAGCGAGCGCCGCGAAGGTCGCCGACACGAACGCCCGCGCTGCGTCGGGTGATGTCACGGTGGCGCGCACGCGATAACCCTCTGCCCCCGCGCTTGCCGTGGCGTCGGAGATCCCCATCGCGCGCAGGCGTCGCTCCATCACGCCGGACAACGCGGCGGCCCCGAGCACCGCGCCGTCGCCAGCGCCGGCCACCGCGACCGCGATGGCCACGCCGCTAGCGGGATCACCGTCACGCTCTACCGACGTGAGCGGCACGCCGCTCGGGGACATCTGTTGTCCGGACACGCCAGTCGCGGAGGCGGCATTCCGCGCGTCCTTCGCGGGCCCGCAGGCCAACAAAGCAGTCGCCGCGAGGAGAGCGACGGGGATCTTCCGGGCGCGGGGCGCTGGCTTGCGAGAGGCCTTCACTCCGCGACGAGGTCGGCCTTCGATCGCGGCGCGATGTGCAGGTTGTAGAAGTACGTGACGATGCCGGTGATGCTCTTGAACTTTTGCCCCTGCGGAAAGGCATCGAGCTGGACGAGCTCGTTCGTGAGCGTGGGGACCTCAGCGCCGGCCTCCGCCGTGGTGAGCGCCGCGCTTGCACGTCCCTTGGAGACGGTGATGGCGGTCGCGAGGCTCACGTCCTTGATCGTGACGAGCTGCCCCATCCACTTGCGACCCGTCGCGAACGCATTGAGATCGTGCCAGTCGATCGGCGTGGGGTCGGGCGATTTGTACTCGAAGCGAAACGTGCCGGTGGGGTGCGCGAGCTGCGTGAGCACGTCACCCACCGGAAACGTGACGGTCGTGCCGAGCGTCGCGTTCTCCTGGTACTGGCCGGCGAGATCGAGCACGTCGCCGGGACCGACCACGAGGCTGGCGGGGACGAACGACGGCGCAAACAAACCGATCCCCGCGAACGGCGCATGGGACTCCAGATCCTGGACGTAGATGGTGCCGCGGCTCTTGCCGTCGTTGGTCTCGTCGAACTGATCGACCCAAGTGACGACGACGCCTGTGACCTGCACGTTAGCGTTGGCCTTTGCATGCGTCTTCTTGCCCGGGTCCGAGATGTCCGAGACGTGCGGCCCGGCGCCGGCCGCGCTGGGAGCGGGCGTCGACGCTGGGTCGTTGTCGCTGCTGCGGCTACCGCACGCCGCAGCAAGGACGAGGAGGATGGCGGCCGGGGCCAGGAGCCAGGAGCGCATGCGGCTCGTTCTAGCGGGAAACGGCCGAAGGGCAAAGCCGCATTTCAGGTCAGGCAGCCGCAGCCGTGAACGCCACACCGAGCTTCGCCTGGATCTTGTGCTTCTTCGTGTAGACGGTCTTCACGCTGATCTGGAGCTTCTCGGCGATCTGCTCGGGGCTCATGTTCTCCACGAAGTACATCTGGGCGAACGCGCGGTCCTTCTCCGAGAAGTCGGCGAGCGCCTGCGTGCAGAGCTCGGCGCGCTCCTTCTGGCTGGTCGCGTCGAACGGGGAGGGCTCCTCGCTCTCGACCTCGAGCGCGCCCTCGCCCATCACGTCCTTGGACGGCTCGCGGCGCATCGAGCGAAGGTGATCGTGCGCGGCGTTCGTGGCGAGCATGCCGATGAACGTGCCGAGCTTGCAGCCACGCGCCGGGTCGAACGCGCGGAGCTTGTGCATGTCGTTCGACACGAGCGAGAGGTAGAACGTGGCGCGGACCTCGCGCGCATCTTCCTCCGACACGCGGCGACCGAACTTGCGGAGGACGCGGCCGATGCACGCGCAGGCGAGGCGGTCGTAGCGCGCCTGGAACACGATCCAGGCGGCGTGCTCGTTCATCAGGAGGCCCTCGAGGAGACCAAGCTCGGTCTCGTAGGGGTTCTCGTTCTGGCTGCGAACACCGAAGAAACCGCTATCACGTCCGCGAATTTGCTCGTTCATGACCGCCACCGCCTTCGAAGGTATCTTCAGCAGGAGGTGTGCCACCGGCGGTGGACGTCGGAAACGCGGATATTCCCGCAAAAACGGGTGACGTAACACCCGAGGCCACCGTAACAACCACCGTCACGCGGCGTAACAACGGGCCTTCGTTACGCCGGTCGTTACGCTACGGGGACGACCTTCGTCTTGAAGTCCTTCGCGTAGTCCACGTAGAGGGAGGAAGCCTCGCGGATGCGCTCGCGGTCCGCGTCGGTCAGCTGGCGGACCACCTTCGCGGGCCGTCCCATCGCGAGGGTTCCCGACGGGACACGTGAACCAGGCGGGAGCAGCGAGCCTGCGGCGAGCATCGCGTCGGATTCGATGACGGCACCATCCAGCACGACGCTGCCCATGCCCACCAGCACGCGATCGCCGACAGTGCAGCCGTGGAGCAAGACCATGTGACCGACGGTCACGTCGTCGCCGATGGTCGTGCTCGCGGAGCCTCCCGTGACATGCACCACGGAGCCGTCCTGGATGTTCGTGCGCGCGCCGATACGAATGGGGAACACGTCTCCGCGGAGGACCGTGGAAAACCAGATGCTGGAGTCCTCACCGATGACGACGTCACCGATGACGCTGGCGCTCTCAGCCACGTACACGCGTGCGCCCAGCGTGGGGGTAACGTCACCGTGTCGAAAGATCATCGGGGCGAGCTCATACGACTGGAGAGAGGCGGAGTGAACGCTTGCGAGGTGCCGATCGTACGTCGTCACCGTCCACGAGCTTCCCGAGCGCGCTCGCATCCATCAGGCCGGACAGGGAGTGCTTGAACGCAGCCGTGATGGTGCATGTCACGATCTCGCCGATGATCCGCTTTCCCACCGGTCGTGCGACGTGGACGATCTCGTTGTGCTCGGTGCGGCCGCTCACCGTCGGTCCCTCCGCCTGGCGCTGCGCCTTGCTGTCGTTCTCGATCAGCACGCGCGCCGTCTGGCCCACCCGCGAATCCAGGTGGCGCCGCTGCTGACCGTCGATCACTTCGAAGAGGCGCGCGAGGCGTTCCGCCTTCGTCTCGGGCGTCACGTCATCCGCGAGCTTCAGCGCGGGCGTGTGCGGGCGAGGCGAGTACTTGAAGCCGAAGAGCGACGTGAAGCCCACCTCCGAAACGAGCGACAGCGTCGCCTTGAAGTCGTCCTCGGTCTCACCCGGAAAGCCGACGATGACGTCAGTGGAGAGCGTGAGCCCGGGCACTGCATGGACCAGCGCACGGACGCGGGCCACGTACTCGGCGCGGGTATAGCGCCTGATCATGCGCTTCAACATGCGGTCACTCCCCGACTGCACGGGCATGTGAACGTGGCGAGCGAGCAGCGGCAGGTCGCCGTGAGCCGCGATGAGTGACGGTACCAGGTGGCGAGGGTGGGGGCTCGTGTAGCGAAGGCGCGCGAGCCCGGGCACGTGCGCGGCGATCGCGCGGAGCAGCGCGGGAAACTGGCTCTCGTCCGGATCGTCGCCCGTGACGGCGGGCAGCGCGTCGTCGCGGTAGCTGTCCACGGTCTGCCCCAGCAGGGTGACCTCCTTCGTGCCCGCGCGTACGAGCGCGTCGATCTCGTCCAGGATCTCCGTGCTCGGCCGGTAGCGCTCCGGGCCGCGCGTGTATGGCACCACGCAGAACGAGCAGCGCTCGTCGCAGCCCTTCATCGTGGTCACGTACGCGCTCGTGGGTGCGGCATGGGCGCCCGACGAGAGTTGCAGCGCGGACGTCGCGGCGAGGAAGCGCGGCGCGTCCACGTCGAAGACCGTGCGTGCGACGGGCGGGGCGCCCTGCGTCTGCTGGTGATAGAGCTCCGGCAGCTCGGACGCATTGTCGGGACCGATCACCAGGTCGACGAGCGGCATGGAGCGAAGCAGAGCGTCGCCCTCTTGCTGCGCGACGCAGCCGGCCACGGCGACGACCAGGTCCGGGCGCCGCTTCTTCTCCGGGGCGAGCTTTCCCGCTTCGCTCCGCAGCTTCTGCTCTGCGTGCTCTCGGACACTGCACGTGTTGAAGATGATGAGGTCCGCATCCGCGACCTCGGTGGCCTCCTCGAACCCGGACCGTACGAGCACCTCCGACATGCGCGCGGAGTCGTGCGCGTTCATCTGGCAGCCGAAGGTCTGGATCAGGAAGCGCGGCATCTGCGCGGGGCCATACCACGGCCCTCGGGAGTCGTGCTAGGTCCGTCTCCCCGCAGATGGCCGACGAGCGCACCAACCCGAGAGCGAAGCTTCACCTGTCCGCTCTCTGCACCGTCGCGCTGGCGGTGCCCGCGTTCGCGTCAGTCGCCTGCGGGAAGAGGACCGACGAGCGCTCGAGCGCCACGACGACATCATCCGCGATGGCGAGCAACGGCCACGCCACATGCAACATGATCCCGGTCGCCGGCAAGTGCGAGGAGTACGCGAAGGAGGACCCGCTCGGGATGGCGAAGAGCCTCTGCGAGGGGTTCAAGGGCGTGTACTCGAACGCCGCGTGTCCCACGGAGCTGCTGGTCGGGACCTGCGCGATGAAGGGGGAGGACCGCAAGCGCTACTACGTGACGAAGGACGAGCTCACGTCGTTCTCTCCCGAGGACGCGCGCAAGGACTGCGAGAGCGATCTCGTGCTGGGGAAGTTCACGGCGGTCGCGACCCCTCCGAAGAAGCCTGTGAGCGCCGCTTCCGGAAGCGCGTCCACCTCGCCACCGCTGACAGCCGCATCCAGCAAGCGACGCTGAGCGGATCGATCTCCGCCGGAACGCGGCGGAGACCTGCGCGGGCGCGGAGAGGCAAATGCAAGCCTTGCGCGGGGTTAGAACCTGCGCGACTCCGCATCGACACCCGCGTGAATCGGGGTACCATCGCTACTGCCATGGCCAAATTCAACACGCTCGTCGACATCTTCCATCAAGCGATCGCGACCTACCCGGAGAACGAGCTCTTCGGCACCAAGAAGAACGGTGTCTGGGAGTGGACGCACTACCTCGAGTTCGGAAAGATGGTGGACCAGTTCCGCGCGGGGCTCGCGGGCCTCGGCATCGAGCGTGGTGATCGCGTCGCCATCGTCGCGAACAATCGCGTGGAGTGGGCGGTCGCCGCGTACGGGTGCTTCGGTCTGGGTGCGGCGTTCGTGCCCATGTACGAGGCGCAGCTCAGCAAGGACTGGGAGTTCATCGCCAAGGACTGCGAGGCGAAGGCGCTCATCTGCGCGACCGACGCGATCGTCGAGAAGAGCAAGGAGTTCCTCGAGCGCGTCCCGTCGATCAAGGCGATCGTGTCGCTGGACCCGAAGACCAAGGGCGATGGCAAGGTCCACACGTATGCGGCGCTGCTCGGCACCGGCAAGAAGGTCGCGACGATCAAGCCCGCCGTGAAGGACACGGCGTGCCTCATCTACACCAGCGGCACCACGGGTAGCCCGAAGGGCGTCATCCTCTCGCACGGCAACATCGCGTCCAACGTGAGCGCCGTGCACGACGTCTTCCCCATGACGGCCATGGACCGCTCGCTCTCGTTTTTGCCCTGGGCGCACTCGTTCGGGCAGACGTGCGAGCTGCACTGTCTGTTCTCCGTCGGCGCGAGCATGGCGCTCTGCGAGGCCGTCGACAAGATCATCGAGAACCTCGGTGAGACCAAGCCCACGCTGCTCTTCTCCGTCCCGCGCATCTTCAACAAGCTCTACGCGGGCGTGCAGAAGCAGATCTCCGAGAAGCCCGGCTTCGTGCAGAACCTGGTGAAGAGCGCCATCAAGACGCGCGGCAAGATGCGCGATGGTCAGGAGGTCTCGCTCGGCGAGTCCCTCACGCTCGCTCTCACCGACCGCGTCGTCTTCGCGAAGGTGCGCCAGCGCTTCGGCGGCCGCCTGAAGTACGCCTTCTCCGGCGGCGCCGCCATCTCGCGCGAAGTGGCGGAGTTCATCGACGGCCTCGGCATCACCGTCTACGAGGGCTACGGCCTCACGGAGACTTCGCCCATCACGACGGCGAACTGGCCGGGCTCGCGTCGTATCGGCAGCGTGGGTCGCGCCATCCCGGGCGTGCGCGTGGAGATCGCCAGCGACAGCGAGATCATCGTCTACGGCCCCAACGTCATGCAGGGCTACCACAACCGCGAAGAAGAGAACGCTGCCGTCTTCACCAAGGACGGCGGCTTCCGCACGGGCGACATGGGCCGGCTCGACGACGGGTTCGTCTTCATCACGGGCCGCATCAAGGAGCAGTACAAGCTGGAGAACGGCAAGTACGTCGTCCCCACGCCGCTCGAGGAGCAGTACAAGCTCTCGCCGTTCGTGTTGAACCTGATGGTCTACGGCGACAACAAGCCGTTCAACGTGGCGCTTGTGGTCGTCGACAACAAGCAAGTCGCGAAGTGGGCAGCAGAGAACGGCGTCACGGCCAGCGGGGACAAGCTCCTCAGCGATCCGAAGGTGCGCGCGCACTTCAAGACGGAGCTCGATCACTACGGCGAGAAGTTCAAGGGCTTCGAAGAGGTCCGTGACTTCGCGCTCATCGACGAGGACTTCACCACGGAGAACGGCATGCTGACGCCCAGCCTCAAGGTGAAGCGCCGCGCCGTGCTCGAGAAGTGGGGCGAGGCCCTGAACGCGCTCTACACGAAGAAGAAGGACAAGGGCGAGGCGAAGGCAGAGCCGAAGGGCGACAAGCCCAAGCCCGCCGAAGCCTGAAAAATAGAGCCCTACTGTGCGCTGGGCCAGCCGGTGATGGTCAGGTTCTTCTGCGCGGCGTCGTCGTTGCGGATGAACTCGTAGACGCCGAACCGGTCGGGCATCGAGCTCGCGGCGCGCCATTCGATGATCGAGAAGTTGTCGATGTCGAGCGACGAGCTCTTGCCCGATGTCGGCTTCATGCGGAGGTACGCGAACATCATGTTGGATGGATTTCCGTCGCCGCCGAGCACGTCGGTCGGGATGGGGATGTCGATGACGTGCCATGCGCCGTCCGACGGAAGCTTGATGGGAAGGTCGATGCCCTTGGTGATCTTCGAGACCGGGTCCTCGATGAGATCCGTGTCCTCGAACGAGTAGCCGTCAACGTGCAGCTCGATCTCGTTCGAGCCCGAGTACCTGCCTGCGAAGCGCACGCTGTAGGTCGCAGCTCCGTCGAGCGGCTTCACGTTCACGCGATCGTCATAGAGGTGATGCGGGCGAAGCGGGATGCGCGCGATCGGTCGCACGCTGATCGCCGAGCCGCTGTTGGTGTGCCGCACCAGGCGAAGAAAGCCGCGGCCTTCGAACGCGTCGGTGCCGGTGGTCGTGTCCACGTTGCAGTCGCCAGACTGCACGGACCAATGTGTGTCGCCGCGTGATTTCTGGCCCGCCGTCTCGTCCTCGAAGCGGCCCCACGCGAACACGTCGCGCCCGACCTTGATCTTGTCGTCGCTCCCGGCGCCGACCTTCGCGTTCACGAGGCCATCGTACTTGATGTCGACGACCTCGCCTGCGGGGACGGTGACGTCCATGGTGGATGTCTTCGGTGCACCGCCAACGATCCAGGCGGTGGCGCCATCCGGCAGCACGCGCGCGGCCTCGGTATCGGCCGTGGGCATGTCGACGAACTGGCGCACGTGTCCACCCTTGTCCCGGTCGCTGGCGGACGTGGCGTCGAAAGCCGAGAGCTCCCAGAGGCGCAGCGCGCGATGCCGTGCCGCGCCGTCGGTGAGGGGGACCGGCAGGTAGCGCGACACCTCGAGCGGGATGATGCGCGCCGCGAGCATCTTCGAGCCTTCCCAGATCGTGCGGAGCATCACGCTCGCGAACGTGGAGAAGAAATCTTGATCGAAGACGAAGTTGCCCAGGCTGTAGGCGATGAGCTTTCCCTTGTAGTACTCGAAGCCCTGGAGCACGTGCGGGTGGTGGCACACCACCATGTCGGCGCCGGCGTCGATCGCCTCGCGCGCGGCGTTCTTCACCACGCTCGGTGGCGCGTCGATGAACTGCAGGCCCACGTGCAGGTTCACGATGACGATGTCCGTGCTCTTCTTCAGATCGCTGATCTGCGGTGCGCTCTTCGGCTTGCTCCAGAACGCTGCGCCCCCGTGGCCGCGTCGCACGACCCAGTCCTGCATCTCCGGATACACCTTGGAGAGCGAGCCCCACGCGAGCGCGTCGTCGTCGCCCGTGGCGCCCGACTCGGTCATCTTGAAGACGTCCCATGCGGTGCCGGCGCGGCGGTTTGCCATGGGCACCTTGAAGGACATGCTGTCGACGCCCCACTGCCTGTCCTGGTACTGGAAGGCCGTCTTGGGATCCGCCTGCATCGGCACTGGATCGGCGTCCTTCGCGTAGACATCGTTCACGTAGGAGCCATCCAGGTTCGTCCACGCGAGCATGCCAACGCGCAGGCCGTTCGCGTTTACCGTGACGGGCGGCGGCTGCTCGCCGTTCGACGACACGCCCATGTGCGGAATCTTCGCGCCGTCGAGCGCGGCGATGGTGTCGCGGACGCCGTCGTCACCGAAGTCCCGCGTGTGGTTGTTCGCGTTGCCGGCGACGGATGGCGCAAGCGCCGCGAGCCCGTCGACCGATGCGGGGGGAGACTTGATGATGTACTTCTTGCCCGGGTAGGCCGCGCTCTCCGGGAGATCGCTCACGACCGTCTCGAAGTTCAGCGTGCGGACGTCGGCAGCGGCGTAGATGCGACGGACGCCCTCGACCACCGCCTTCGCGCCCTTGCTGGGACTGTCGGGATCGATGAGCGGGAGCTCGGTCGAGCTGTGGGGCGTCTCGTAGCGGCGGCCGAACATCACGTCGCCAGCGGAGTGCACCGCGATACGGCCCTTGGCCGACCAGAGCTTCACCGTGACGGGCGTCTTTTCGGCGGCCCAGCCGAACGCGAGTGGCTCAGGCAAGAACCCCTCCTTGGTGACGACCGCGGACACGCCGCGCGTCAGCCCGGAGATCGTGGCGGTTCCATCGCCGTTGGAGTCGGCCTTTGCATCGCCCGCGTCGACGGTGGCGCCGGACACTGGGTTTCCTCTCTCGTCGACGACGTGCACCTTCGCGTCATATGTCGCGGGCGCGAAGTCGTGGTCGTCGCGGATGCAGGTGCCCTTCGTGCCGACTATGGGTTCGCTCGCGTCCAGCGAGCTGCAGCCGAGATAGAAGGACACGCCGGTGAGCAGAAGAAGAAAAGCGGGGGAAGCGAGCCTCGATGAGACCATGGGTACCCTCCACGCTCTCCGTCTGCACCTTCTGGGCCGCTTCGCGCGAACGGTCAGTGGCCCGGGAAAATACGCCTCTGTCTCATCGCGGCGACAAGCGCTCCCACGAGAACCAGTAGCCACGGGGGGAACGACGACGATCCAGCGGTCCGGCAGCCACCGCCGCCCGCGGCAACGAGCGGGGGCGCAGCATCCGCGGCGGCACCCGCATCGCCCTGGACAGTAGCCCCTGCATCGGCATCGCCCGCTCCGGCGCACGCACCCGCGACGCACGTGGCGGCGACGTCGGCATTCGTGCAGTCTACATCCTTTGTGCAGGCGTTGGTCGCGGACCTGCAGAGATCGTCCGCGACGCACTGGTAGTCGCCAGACGTGGTGGTAGCGGCGCACGTGAAGCCCTTGCCGCAAGGACGCTGCGCGTCGCATGCGCGACCGCACACGCGACCCACCTCTCCTGGAAGGTCGACGCAGCGCGCGTCCGCTCCAGCGCCCGCGCACGCGTCGGGCACGCGCGCGCACGGTGAGCACACGGCGGCAGGCTCCTTCGGGCGCTCGCATGCGGCTGCCACGCAGGAAAAGCCAGCGGGGCAGGGTGTCTCGTCGCATCCACCGCTGCCCGTGCCGGGGTAGAGGGCGCACACGCCAGCGCGATCATCGTCCTCGAGCGAGCGCCACGAGCGACCGGCCAGCGTCGGGTACATCGTTGCCGTGGGCGCGAGCGAGTGCGCGAGACCCAGCGCATGACCGAGTTCGTGGGTCAGCACAGAGCGGACATCCACCGTTCCGGCGTCGCCCTGCAACGAGAACGTCCTCCCCACGGCGTTCAGGAGGATGTCTGCATCATGCATGCTTCCGTCTGGGTTCTGGTGGATGATGGTCTGCCCGAGCGCGTTCGGAACGAGCTCGGCGGGCCACGCAGCGTCCTCGAAGAAGATCACGTTCAGGCCGTCGTCACCGGGCGTCGCGACGACCGCGGTTGCCGTGACCGTCGCGCGGAAGGCGGAGCACGACGGTCGCGCCCACGCCGCTGCGGCGACAGCGAGATCACCCGCGGGAGCCAAGCCGAGCGTCTTGCTCCCGGGCGCGGCGAGCGCGAACGGCACGGGCAAAGTGGTCCAGGTCGCGTGGGAGGGATCCTGCACGTATGCGTGGCCGGGGACGTGACGACCGGGCGCGTCTCGGAGATCGCGCCGCACCGTCATCCCGGGCGCGGGCACCACGTAGCCGGCGAGGTGCGCAAGGCGGCCCGACGGCAAGGTGCCACCTACGATGCGCACCGTCTCCAGCGTGCCGTCGACTCCGCGCAGCGTGGCCGAGGTGATCGGGAGCCCTGCCAGGATTCCCTGGCCGTGCTCGGTGTGCGCCGAGATCACGACGACGCTGTCTCCTGGATTCTCCGCGAGCGCGTCCACGCTTGTCCTATAGCATGGTGCGCATGGACGCCCTTTCTGCCGCGGTCATCCAGTTGAACAGCCAGAGCGACGTGGGCGAGAACCTCGCGCGCGCCAGGACCGAGGTCAGGAACGCAGCGCGCGCTGGCGCGAAGCTCGTGGTCCTTCCGGAGAACTTCGCGTTCATGGGCGAGGAGGACGACAAGCGGAAGATCGCGGAGAACCTGTCCGCGGGCGCTCCCGGCCCGATCGCGGCGTTCCTGCGCGACACGGCGAAGGACCAAGGCATCTTCCTCATCGGCGGTGGCATGCCCGAGGCGTCGAACGATCCCGCGCGGCCCTTCAACACAAGCGTACTTGCGTCTCCCGCGGGCGAGATAGTTGCATCCTACAGGAAAGTGCACCTGTTCGACGTGGACCTACCCGACGGCACCCAGGCGCTGGAGAGCCGCGCAACGAACGCCGGTGAGCCGAGCGGCCTTCGCGTGCACGATGTCCTGGGCGTCAAGGTCGGCATGACCATCTGCTACGACCTTCGCTTCCCCGAGGAGTATCGCGTCCTCTGCGACCTGGGCGCGCGCATCGTGACGGTGCCCGCGGCGTTCACGTTGATGACGGGCAAGGATCACTGGCATGCGCTCTTGCGGGCGCGCGCGATCGAGAACCAGGTCTTCGTGCTCGCTGCCGCACAGCATGGCAAGCACCCGCGCGGGCGCACCACCTACGGCAAGAGCATCATCGTGGACCCGTGGGGCGACGTGCTCGCGCAAGCAGGCGAGGGGATCGGCTTCACGATCGCGCGGCTGGACCTCGACTACCAGGATCGCGTGCGCGCGGGCCTGCCGTGCCTCGCGCACCGGCGAATCAAGTAGCGGCGAGGCCCTACTTCTTCGGCTACTTCTTCAGGTGCTCGCGCGCGACGTCGGCCCAGGTGCCCACGGGCTCGAGCTCGAGGTACTTCTGCCAGTGCGTGACCGCGCGATCGCGCTCGAACGTGGCCTCGTAGGCCATGGCCAGATTGAAGTGCGCGTCTGCGAAGCGCGGATCTGCCTGGAGCGCCCGAAGGAAGAACGGGACGGCGCGTGCGGGCTCGCCGCGCTCCAGCATCGTGTAACCGAGGTTGTAGTGCGCCTCCGGCTGGCGCGAGTCGATCTCGAGCGCCGTCCGATACAGCCGCTCTGCACCTGGCGCGTCGCCGCGACGGAAGCGGATGTTGCCCAGGTTCGTGTACGCGATGGCAAGACCCGGATCGAGATCGATGGCGCGCTTGTAGAGCTTCTCTGCCTCGTCGAATGATTCGGGGTCTTCATCCATCGCGCTCGCGCGCATGTAGAGATCGTACGCGGTGCGTGCCTTGGCCTCCGCGGTTTGGGGACGCAGCATGGTGACCACGTCACGCTGCAGGGAGCCGACGTGGAAGTCGATCACCATCTGGCCGGAGATCGGCTCGAACGCACCTTCATCTGCCCGCACGACGATCTTGCGACCGTCGCTCGTGATGCGCAGCTCCTGGAGCGGCCGCACGACGCGCGGGAGAGTCTTCTGAAGCGCCGACACGGCCTTCTGCACGTCGGCCAGGCGAATGTTCTTCGCGAGCAGCTCACGCGTTGCGCGGAGCGCGATCAGATCCTGGAACGTGTAGGCGCGCTTTCCGCTGCGCTCACCGGCGGGCGACACGACGGCGGCTTTGTCCAGGGACCGCAGCTGCGCGGAGGTGAGGCCGAGCAGCTTCGCGACCTCCTTCGCGCTGAACACGTCCGTGACGGGCTCAGTCAGGCGGCCCTTGGAGAGCTGCGGCTCGTGGCCGGCGTCCTTGCCTGCAAAGGCCTTGGCCGCGGCCTTCTTGTCCAGCGCAGACAGCTCCTTCAGGCGTCCGCCGCCGGGGCCGAACTGCACATGGATGATGTCAGCGCCCTTCTTGCGCTTGTTCTTTCGTTCGTCGGTCATCACGTGGAGATCACTCACCGGGGGATCGGCTCCGGCGTCGACGCTCAATCAAGGGCGCCTGGACCTCGACGTCAATCCTGAGCCCGACGGAATCTTCCGAGACGCGAAATTCCGCTGACAATTTGCCCAGGGTTCCAGGCGCTCGGCTCTCGGCCTCACGGACCGCGGTGCGGATGGCGCGCGTGCGGACATGGATGTCGCGCGAGGCGAGAGCGACGTAGAACGCGCGCTCGGAGTCGGTTCCCGTCAATGCGACGATCAGGCTCGTGGAGCCGTACCAGACGCGCCCGTTGGTCTCGGTGCGCACGGCGCCTTCGCTCATGGCGTCCGCGCCGTCGATGAGCGCGCGCCACCGGCTCTCGACCGCGCGCACCTGCTCACCGCCGCGCTGAAAGAGCGGCTGTTCACGGCTCTTCCTGACACCGGGACCCCGGCGCCCTTTCGAATCCGCGTCTACCATCGATTTGAAATCGTGCCGAACCCGCAACAAGACGAGCAACTTTCGCGTTGCTCGCGATGTGGCCAGACCAGCCCGATCAGCCGGCGGCTCTTACCTGCGGCGCTAGCGGAACGATGATCTGCTCGACGGTGATCCCGGCCGGCGATGACTCGATCCACGTGGCGTGCGCGATCGTCGGCACGCGAATCACGGGACTGCCGGAGGTCGCGGCAGTCGCGCGCGCGGGGTCGGTCTCAGCTGCGCCGTCGGGCGCGTCGCCCACGCTTCCCACGTTGATGATGCGGATGTCCGCGACCGTGCGATCGAACGGGACGTGGCTCATTCCGCAGACGATCACGTCGGCGGGATCGTCGCCGATGAGGGCCAGGATCTCCTCGTCGCTCATGTCGTGCGTGAGCGGCTCCGACGGATCCACGGGCGACCCGTGCACGAGGAGGAGCTCGCGTCCGTCCTCGAGCGGGATGCGCGCGTGCGTGGGCGTGCGGCGGAGGCGACCGAGCACGAGCTCCCCGAGCTGCGCCTGTACGTCTCGCAGACGAGCAAGGCGACCCTTCTCGTGCTCCGTCTGGGGCGAGAGGTCGTCCGGGTTCAGCGTGGCGAGGGCGCGGTCCGACACGCCCTGGACCATGATGGCCCCCGCCGCCGAGAGCCTGCGCCACGTCTCGAGCGGCTCCGGTCCCGGAAATACGATGTCGCCTGCGACGAGCAGCTTCTGGAAGCTGCGCTTCTCGGCGGTCGCAAGGACGGCGCGGAGAGCGTCGAGCTCACCATGGATGTCGGAGACGCAAAGGAACCGGAGCACCCTCTGATCCTAGCGCGGATGAGGCGCCTCCGGAGCGGATTCGCCATCCAGCGCCGTGCGCAAGCAGGACACCAGCGCCTTGACGTTGGCGATGCGGGCGTCTGGCGATGTGGCGTTCTCGATCTCGCGCACGATGGCGGTCCCGACCACAACCCCGTCGGCGCCGCGCGCTGCGAGCTTCGCCTTCTCCGGGCCGTCGATGCCGAAGCCGATCACGACGGGGAGCCCCGTTTGCGCACGCACCTGGGTTGCCCGGGCCGCGGCCTCCAGGAGGGGTGCTGCAGCGTTGCCCGTCACGCCCGCGACGGACACGTAGTACACGAACCCCGCGTCGGCGCCGTGCTGCAGAAGGCGCGCTACGTGCGCGTCGGTGCTGGTGGGCGCGACCAGCGGCACCACGCGGAGGTCGTTCGCGCGAGCGGCGGTCATGAGCTCGTCCCCATGCCCGAATGGAAGGTCCACCACGAGGAGCGCGTCGATGCCGGCCTCCCGTGCCGCGAGCACCGCCTTGCCCGTGCCGCGGACGTAGAGCGGGTTGTAATAGCCGAACAGCACCAGCGGTAACTCCGTGTAGGATGCACGCAACGCCGTCGCCACGCGCAGGGTCATCGTGAGTCCGCCACCCGCAGCGATGGAGCGCTCGCTGGCGCGTGCGATCACCGGGCCGTCCGCCGTGGGATCGCTGAAGGGCGAGCCCAGCTCCAGGATGTCCGCGCCAGCATCCACACATGCCTTCGCGAGCGCGAGGGACTCGGCCTCGTTCGGATCGCCGATGCAGAGGTAGGTGACGAGGAGCTTTCGCTTCGCGTCCCGCGCGCGGGCGAACGCGCGCTCGATGCGGCCGTTCACGAGGGATCCTTCTCGGCGCGCTCGCGCTCGCGCAGGTAGGTCGCGAGATCCTTGTCCCCGCGCCCGCTGAGGCAGAACGCGAGCGTGACCGGGCGCCCGCGCTCAGCGGACAGGATGGCGGCGATGTCTCTCACACGCGCGAATGCGTGCGCGGTCTCCAGCGCAGGAAGAATGCCCTCCGTGCGCGTGACCAGCGTGGCCGCAGTGATGGCCTCGTGGTCGGTGGCGGAGAGGTAGCGCGCGCGGGCGGAGTCCTTGAGATGAGCATGCTCGGGGCCTACGCCTGGGTAGTCGAGGCCAGCGCTGATGGAGTGCGCCTCCTGTACCTGACCCTCGTCGTTGGAGAGGACATAGGAGAGCGAGCCGTGCAGGATGCCCTTGCGGCCTGCGGTGAGCGTGGCTGCGTGCTTGTCCGTGTGCACGCCGTGGCCGGCGGCCTCCACGCCGAACAGCGCGACGCTGTCGTCCTTCATGAACGCGCGGAACATGCCGATCGCATTCGAGCCGCCGCCGACGCAGGCGACCACTCCATCCGGGAGCGCGCCCGTCGCGGCCAGGATCTGTGCGCGCGCCTCTTCGCCGATGACCGACTGGAAGCTTGCAACGAGCTCCGGGTAGGGGTGAGGTCCTGCCGCGGAGCCGATGCAGTAGTACGTGGTGCCGACGTTGGTGACCCAGTCACGGAGCGCCTCGTTCATGGCGTCCTTCAACGTCTTCGAGCCGGAGGTGACCGGGATGACACGCGCTCCGAGCATGGTCATGCGCGCGACGTTCGGCGCCTGACGCGCTACGTCCGACTCGCCCATGAAGACATCGCATGGAAGACCGAGCAGCGCCGCGGCCGTGGCCGTAGCGACGCCGTGCTGGCCCGCGCCGGTCTCCGCGATGATGCGAGCCTTGCCCATGCGCTTTGCGAGCAGCACCTGCCCGAGCGC
This sequence comes from Myxococcales bacterium, assembly GCA_025355005.1. Classification (GTDB taxonomy): domain Bacteria; phylum Myxococcota_A; class Polyangia; order Polyangiales; family Polyangiaceae; genus JANXLV01. The sequence continues at coordinate 26,767 of JANXLV010000373.1, forward strand.
GTTGTTGATCTTGTGCGCGCCCGTGTGACAGAGATCCTCTCGCTTCAAGAAGAGTCGCGCGATCTTCGTGTGCTCCGCATCGAGCGCGCGGGCCAGCCTGTCCGCGCTCGACAGCGGCGTGGGGCGACCCACGTAGGAAGCAAGGAGCTCGCGCCATTCGGCCTGGAACGCGGCGCTCGCGACGACGTCCTTCATGGCGACCGTGAGCTCGTCGAGGGCGAACATCAATGTCTCCGACACGAACCGTCCGCCAAACGCGCCGTAGTAGCCTTCACGGCTATCGGCTTCTGGCACGGGCATCGGCGCGGGCACGAGCTTTTCATCGACGGGCATGACGCGCGCATTCTGGCACGCTCGCGCGCCGCACGAAAGCCGTGTAAACGGTGGAGCATGTCCGAAGAGAAGCTCCTCGCCGCCCGCGCAGAGTTCCCGTCGCTCGAATCGTGCACGCATCTCATCAGTCATTCCCTCGGCGCCATGCCGAAGGCCGCTCGCACATATGCGAACCAGTTCCTCGACGAATGGGAGAACGACTCGATCACGGCGTGGGGCAAGTGGCTTCCGGCAGTGCGCTCGCTCGCGGACGTGGTGTCGGGTGTGCTCGGCGTCGAGAGCGGCTCCACGCTCATCCTGCCGAACGTCTCCACCATTCAGGCGGCCGTCGCGTCGTGCTTCACGTTCGACGGCGCGCAGAAGGGTCGCTTCGCGGGCCGCAACAAGATCGTCTACGACGAGCTGAACTTCTCCACCGTTCACTATGTGTGGCGCGAGCAGGAGCGACGTGGCGCGAAGGTCGTCGTCGTGCCGAGCACGGACGGAATCCACGCGCCCATCGACGCGTTGCTCGACGCGATCGACGAGAAGACGCTGCTCGTCCCGATCAGCCACGTGCTCTTCCGCTCGAGCGGCGTCTACGACGTCGCGCGGGTCGTGGAGAAGGCGAAGAAGGTCGGCGCGCTCGTCCTGCTCGACTGCTACCAGTCTGCGGGAACCGTCCCGCTCGATCTCGGGAAGCTCGGCATCGACATGGCGTGTGGCGGTTCGGTGAAGTGGGTCTGTGGCGGACCAGGCGCCGCGTACCTCTACATCCGCAAGGATCTGTTGCCCGAGCTCACGCCGATGTCCGCGGGGTGGTTCGCCCACGCCGAGCCGTTCGCCTTCGACATGGGCCCCATGCGCTGGGCAGAGGACGTGTGGAAGCTCATCGGAGGCACGATGGCCATCCCTGCGATCTACACCGCGCGCGCAGGCTGGGAGACAGTGGTGCGCCTGGGCGTCGACAACATCCGCAAGAAGTCGCTCCGCCAGACACGCATGCTCCGCGAAGAGCTGCTGAAGCGTGACTTCACGGTCAACACGCCGGACATCGACGCGCAGCGCGGCGGTACCATCTGCTTCGACTTCGAAGGCGCGGAGGCCGTCTCACGCGAGCTCAACGCGCGGCGCTTCTTCCACGATTTCCGTCCTCGCGCCGGCATCCGCGTGAGCCCGCACTTTTACACAACGGACGAAGAGCTCCGTTCGTTCCTCGCCGCGCTGGACGAAGTCCGCAAGAACGGTCCCAAAGGCACCACCGCCGCGCGTTCGTACTAGTTCAGGGCTTGGGCCACACTGGGGCGCGGCGCTCGAAGAAGGAGGTCATGGCTTCGTTGTGCTCGGGGGACATCCACGTGCCCATGAATTTTTCGCGCTCGGCCTCGCGTGCCTCGGCCGGGGTGCGCTTCGTGTGCGTGAGGAGCTGCTTCATCTGAGCGACGGCCTCGGGGCCGCCTTGCTCGATCAGCGCCGTCCACTCGAGCGCGAGCGCGAGCGCCTCACCATGCCTCGAGATCGCGTCGACGACGCCCAGCGCCTTGGCATCGTCTGCCTTGATGTCCTCGGCCAGGAAGAGGAGCCGCGACGCAGTGCCGACCCCACACACGTTGATGAGGCGCTCCGTGGTGCCCCATGCCGTCGTCACGCCCATGCGCACCTGCCGGAAAGAAATGATTCCGCTCGGATCGAGGATGCGCATGTCGCAGGCCATCGCGAGCTCCGCGCCGCCACCGATCGCGGAGCCCGGCATCGCGCAGATGATCGGCGCCCGCATCTCTTCCATGCGTCGGGTGAGCTGATATCCGAGATCCGTGAAGATGCGGACCTCTTCTTCTTCGTCCGTCTCGCGCAGCTCGCGCAGGTCGCCGCCGGACACGAACGTGTCGCCGCTCCCGGTAAGGATGATGGCGCGAAGGGAGCGATCTTTGCCGAGCGCGTGCACGCGCTGGCTGAGCGCCTGCAGCGTCTTGTAGTCGATCGCATTCTTCGTCTTGGGCTGGTCGATCGTCCAGATCTCGACGTTGCCACGACGTTCAACCTTCAACACGGCAGAACCTCCATCTCAGGCTTTGACGCGCCGAGCCCTCTGCTCGGCAAGAATGTTCGGATCTTTGCCGCCGAACGTCGCCGAGCGCCGCGCCTTCTTTCGTTGCTTGCGACGGAGGACGAACTTCTCGGCGTGCTGGATGATCGCGCCTGCGACGTCCACACCGCTCGTGCGCTCGATGCCCTCGAGGCCGGGCGAGCTGTTGATCTCCAGGATCTTCGGCCCGTCCTTGCCCTCGAGCATGTCGACGCCGCCGATCTCGAGGCCCATGACCTTCACGGCGGTGACCGCCGCTGCCACGTAGCTCTTCGGCAGATCCACGCGCACGCCGAGACCGCCGCGGTGGAGATTCGAGCGGAACTCGCCCTTCTTCGCCTGACGGCGCATCGCCGCGATCACGCGACCGCCGACGACGATGGCGCGGTAGTCCTTGCCCTTCGACTCGGAGATGTACTCCTGCAGGATGATGTCCTGGCCCATGGCCCAGAGCGTCTCCAGCAGCGAGGTCGCCGCTTCTCGCGTCTCCGCGATCATCGTGCCGATGCCTTGCGTGCCTTGCTGGAGCTTGATGATCGCCGGCGCACCGCCGATGAATGACAGCGCTTGGTCGACCGAGTCCGGCGAGCGCGCGCAGACGGTCTTCGGTACGTCGAGATCCTTCTTCGTGAGGAGCTGGAAGGCGCGCAATTTGTCCCGCGAGCGCGCAATGGCCACAGCAGTGTTGAGCACGGGCACGCCCATGAGGTCGAACTGGCGCACGACCGCGAGGCCGTAGTTCGTGATCGATGCACCGATGCGCGGGATGACGAGGTCTGCGCGCGGGATCGGATGGTCGCCGAGGAACATGTCCGGGCGCCCGCGCGACACGGCGAGGTTGAAGTCGAGGGGGTCCGCGACCGTCACTTCGTGCCCGCGGGCACGCGCGGCGAGCACGATGCGGCTCGTCGAATAGAGCATTGCGTTGCGAGAAAGGATGAGGAAATGCACGGGCGCTCCAGCCATCGCATGCCTTTGGTCCGCACGCGAGTCCCGTCTTATAAATTCGTGATTCCGGAACGTTAGCGCCGGGCGACCTGGGACAACGTACCACCGGCACCGGCACTCCTCACGCCTGCGGACCCGGCGTGGCCCGTTCCCCCTCGCGGCACGAGCGCTGCCAGCGCGATCAGGATGATCGCGAGGAGCCGGAGAGTCGTGTGAGCGCGGGCGGAGAGCATCGGTTTCAACACGGAACCTGCATTCTCCGTGCCTCCACTCCAATGTGGGGCCGCCAGGCTTTTTTTCAAGGATGAGAGCCTCTGGCCCCTCCGTTGACCACCCGCATGGGCCTGACGGCGGCGTCACCCGCGTGGCTGGGGAACCACAGTCCTGATGCTCTCTCGCGGCGCGTGTAGGTGTAGACTGGGCCCGTGACAGGCGTTGACGAAGACTCTCTTACTGACCTGCCGCCGCTCGATGGTGGTGATGAGGACGAAGGTACGCCCGACCCCGAGGACTTCGAGGGGGACGACGTGAAGTCCGGCGAAGGCGATCTGGACGACACCACCGGGGAGCTCGATCCCGTGGAATTCCTGCCGGATTCGCTCGATGCCGCGCCCGACAACGCCGTGGCCGACGCCGAGGAGAGCCGCGATCTCGATATCGGAGCGATCGAGCTGCTCGGCGACGAGGGCGAGAGCCTCCTCACGGACAACGACGAGCCCGGCACCGAGGGCGAGCTTCTCGACATCGAGGAGAGCGAAGAGGGCGTTCGCGACGCCGGTGAAGAGGGCCCGACGCAAGAGGACGACGCGCAGTCACTCGGTGAGCTTCCGCCGATGGACGCGGACGAGGAGGGCGCGCTCGAGGACGAGGCGTTCTTCGATGGCATCGCGGACGAGATCGCCGCGCCGTGGGCGGACGACGCGTGGGAAAAGATTGCGGAGCATCGCGACTCCGAAGCCATCGCAGAGATCGCACGGCTCGGGCACGAGGCCGGGCTCCTTGCGCTCTCCGTGAATCCAGCTCCCGACCCCACGAAGCTCACAGCGGGCTTGCTCGGGATGTCGTCGGTGACGGCGGTGGCGGAGCTTCCTGGGTTCCTGGCGTGCGCGCGGCCGAAGCCGGGGCAGGATGCATCCATCGTTTTCCTCTACGCGGAGGAGACGGGCGCACGGACCATCGCGGAGCTGGGCACCCCGGAGGCGTTCGAGGTCAGTCGCCTCGCGTATGACGCCGCGACGGGGATCCTGTGGGTCGTCGGCGAGTTCGGGCTCGTGGGCCTCCGGCGGTCGGGCCGATCCTCCCCATGAGGATCGTTCAGAAGTACGGCGGTTCGTCGGTTGCCACGGTCGAGAAGCTCGGACAGGTGGCAGACATGGTCGCCGCGGCGCGGCGGCGTGGGGACGACGTGGTCGTCGTCGTGAGCGCCATGGGGAAGACAACAGACGACCTGATCGCCCTCGCCAAGAAGGTCTCGCCGGAGCCGGCGCGGCGCGAGCTCGACATGCTGGTCTCCACGGGCGAGCGCGTGTCGATGGCGCTGCTCTCGATCGCGATGCAGGCGCGGGGCATCGACTCCATCAGCTTCACAGGCAGTCAGTCCGGCATCATCACGAGCGACCGTCACTTCGATGCGCGCATCCTCGAGGTGCGTCCGTATCGCATCGAGGACGAGCTCGATCGCGGCAAGGTGGTCATCGTCGCTGGCTACCAGGGGATGAGCGAGAAGAAGGAGATCACGACGCTGGGACGCGGCGGCTCCGACACGACCGCGGTCGCACTGGCTGCGGCGCTGGGCGCGGATCGCTGCGAGATCTACAGCGATGTGGACGGTGTCTACTCCGCGGACCCGCGCGTGGTCGCCGACGCGTCGCACCTTCCAGAGCTTCGCCTGGAGCTCTTGCAGGAGATGGCGGAGGCCGGCGCGAAGGTCCTGAACGCGCAGGCGGTCGAGTGGGCGCGGCGATCGAACATCGCGATCCATGCACGCAAGACAGGCGATTCGGTGGGCGCGAATGGCCACCCCGAGAAACAGACCGTGGCCCGCGAGGACGCGGATGCGCGCGCGCGCGCGGTCACGGGGCTCGGACGCGTGGTGTGCGCTTCCGCGTCGGACGTGGGGTTGCTGGCGGCGCTGCTGACGGAGCTACGCGTGCCGGCCCTCGACGTGTCCGTCGACGATGGTGGACAGGCGCGCGCTGTGCTGCCGCTGCTCAACGTTCCGGACTGGCCTCGTTGCGAGGCGGCGCTCGTCGCCGCTGGCGTTACCATGAGCGAGGAGCGATCGTTCGTCAGCGTCGTCGGTGATGGGCTCTTGTCGGAGGGCCGGAGCTTGCCGATGTTCTTGCGGTCGTTGCGCGATGCGAACGTGATGGTGCACGCGGTGCGGGCGACGCCGCTGCGGCTCAGCGCGGTGGTGGCTACGAGCGCGCAAGGGGACGCTGAGCGGGCGCTGCACGCGGCGCTGGTGCGTGGTTAGGTCCGGCCCGCCGGCCTTGGCTCAGCGATCTGCAAAAACGGCGATGGCTTTTCGGATGCCCCTTGCGTCCACTGGATGCGAGACGGGATCCGTCACCACGACTGTCGAGAGCGCCTTGATGTGAATTCGCGCCTCGCGGGCTAGCGGCTCATCGTTCGAACCTTTGGCTCGCGCGAGGATCGTTCGCCACACGGCCAGCGCGGCGGGCATTTGACCGGCGGTCATGTACCAGAGACCCAGCTTCGCGAGCGCGCGGGGGTCTTCGCGTGCTGCGTCCTCGAGATCCTTTGCGGCGAGGTCGGCGTAGCCCAGGGACCAGCGGACGCGGGCGCGGCCGATCTTCGCGTCGATCGACGCCGGCAGGTGGGATAGCGCCACGGTGTAGACGCGCTCCGCTTCGCGGACATCTCCGCGACGCTCGCGCAAGGCTCCGAGGCCCACGTAGGCGGACTCACAGCTCGGGTCGAGCGTGAGCGCCTCGGTGTAGCGTCGTATAGCCACGTCGTCGTCGCTCTGCGCCTCGTGGGCTTGCGCCATGGCAACCAGATCGAGCGCCGCGGAGGCGTGCGCGGCCCGTGGCAGGAGCGCTACGCCGAGCAGCGCTCCACAAAAGACCAGCGCACGAACGAAGCCACGCACCCATGAAGTGTAGCGCATCTCGGGCACATCGGCCGCGCCCGCTCATGGTGAGGTCAGCGGACAGGGTCGCGAAGTGCCGTATGCTGGAGATCATGGACGTGGATGACATTCTCGTACCTGCGGTGATCGTACCCGTTGCGATCGTCGTGGTGCTGCTCGTGGGCGTGGGCGTCGCGGTCTTCACCATCACGATGGGGAAGAAGAAGGGCCGTTCGCTCGATGCGTGGGCGCGGGGCGCCTATTCGATCTTCACGGGCGGCGAGGACTCCGCCAGCTGGGCGCCAGAGCGCGCGCAGAACGCGTTCCGCGATTGGTATGGCGCGCCGAGCGGCGGAATGGCGCAGAACGTGATCGAGGAGCTCATCAACGGGCAGACCGGCAACGAGGCGTGGGACAAGGTACGCGCGCTGGATCTGGTGCGGATGGCACTGGCTGCAAAATACATCGATCTAGATCAGTCGAAGACCTACCAGGCGCGCATCGGGCAGGCACTACAGCGCTCCCATCAAGGCTGGGAGCAGCTAGCGCAGGCCTTCGAGCAGGGCATGAGCGCGTGGCACCGCCGCCAGAATCAAACGAACCCCCAGGAGACCCAGCGAGTGCAGAGGCATCTACCGATCCTCCGAGCGCAGATCTGGCCCACCATCCCGTGGTCCACCACGCTGGTGTCGCCGGACTGACTCGCCCCGCCTGGCCCGGGCCGACTACTCCTCGTCCGTCGTCTTCTCCGCAAGAGCGATGGCCGCGTCGAGAGCGATCCCCACGACTCCATTCACGCCGCGAATGGAAGCATGCGTGACGTTCACGGCCGCATCGTAGAAGACGTGTACGGTCTTCGCGGGCACCGCGATCGGCGAGATCGCCTCGAGCACCGTGAACGGACGCTTCGCTGTCTCCAGCTGGATGGTCTCCACCGCGCGAGACCCGTGCTCCACGGCGTCCGTCAGCAACTTGCGCATGCCGCGCACGAGTTTCAACGAGCTCATGGTGTCTCCGTCTCCGCTAGCGGCCGTCCGAGGAAGTCCCGAATGGTCTCCCATACACGATCGTGACACGGCAGCATGATGTGCGAAAGGCCTGGCAGATACTTCACGTTGTCCTGCGGCAGCGCGAGGTGTGCCTTCTCCGTGATCGCGTCGAAGCTGCCGCTGTGGACGGGCACCATGACGTCGCCGAACCACATGGCCAGCTGCGGGTCCTCGGAGACGGACGCGCAGACGAGGAAATGCTCCACCTGCGGAAGGAGCGGGACCGGGTGCTTCTCGTCGCGCAGCGAGAAGCGGGGCAGCCGGCGTGCGCGGTCCACGTCCGTGACGTCGGCGTCGCCGAGGTCCTTGATGCCATCGCTGCGCAGGTTCGCGATGTCGGCGATGAGGTGCGTGTACGGATCGGGAATGGCGGCCAGGATCTTCGTGACCACGCGACCCACGCGCTCCATCGGCGCGCCACGATGCGGCGTGCCCACGTAGACAGCGCGGCGCACGAGCGAGAGCCACGCGAGGTCCTCCAGCGCCGCGACGTGACAGGCGCTGCGCGCGATGAGGCCGCCCATGCTGTAGCCGACGAGCAAGACCTCTGTCACAGGCACGGGATGCGCCGCGACGAGGTCCGTCACGAGGCGCGCAAACGCGGCCCCGTTCTTCGGGATCGGAAGTCCGCTGTTGTAGCGAACGTAGTACGGCGTGATGCCGAACTCGCGCTGCATGCGCGCGCCGTAGTCTTCGCAGTCACCGGAGAAAAAAGCCTCTTCGGTGTTCATCAGGCCGTGCAGGAGCACGCACACGCGCGACATCGCGTCGGGGTGCAACGCACGGAGCGACTCCGTGTCGAGCACCACCGCCGCGCCCTTCGACATGACCGCCATGTCGAACGCGAGCTCGTTGTCGGTGCGCGCGAGGTGGTCGCCGATGAGGCCGTTCACGATGCCGAGCGCGAAGGAGAGCTTGGAGGTGCGAGGCGCGTCTTCGCTCACGTCAGTCTCCACACATGAGGAGAGAGAGAAGAACGCCCCCGCGCTTCACAGAGCCTCTCAGTAGTCCTGCGCCTGCGCGTCCTCGATCGCATCGGAGCGGCGGGGACGCAGGTTGCAGGAGAGGATCTGCTTGCGAACGCGCACCGCGTCCGGGGTGACCTCCACGAGCTCGTCGGCGTCGATCCACTCCATCGCGGTCTCGATGTTGAGGATCTTCGGCACCGCGAGGGCGACGTTCTCGTCCTTGCCGTGGTTGCGCACGTTGGAGAGCTTCTTCTCCTTGATGGCGTTCACGTCGGTGTCGTTCGGGCGGTTGTGCTCGCCGACGATCATGCCTTCGTAGACGTCCACGCCGGTGGAGAGGAAGAAGTTGCCGCGCGGTTGCAGGTGGTGGAGCGCGTACGGCGACGTGACGCCTGCGCGGTCCGCGACGATGGCGCCGGTCATGCGCTTGGCCATCGTGCCGCCCCATGGCTCCCAGCCGTCGAACATGGTGTTGAGGAGGCCGGTGCCGCGTGTGGACGTGAGGAACTCACCGCGGAAGCCGATGAGGCCGCGCGACGGAATCCGGTACTCGAGGCGCGCACGCCCGTAGCCCGGGTTCGCCATCTTGACCATGCGGCCCTTCCGCTGCCCGAGGCGCTCCGTCACGACGCCGATGAACGACTCCGGCACGTCCACGACGACGAGCTCGTACGGCTCCTCGATGACGCCCTCATGCTGCCGCGTGATGACCTCGGGGTTGCCGAGCTGCATCTCGTAGCCTTCGCGCCGCATCGTCTCGACCAGGATGGCGAGCTGCAATTCGCCGCGTCCGAGGACCACGAACGTGTCAGGCGACTCGCTCTCTTCGAAGCGGAGGGCGAGGTTCTTGCGGACCTCGCGCTGGAGGCGCTCCTTCAGCTGGCGGCTCGTGAGGTACTTGGACGCCTTGCACTTGCCCGCGAACGGGCTCGTGTTGACGCCGATGCGCATCTTGATGGTCGGCTGCTCGACGATGATGCGCGGAAGCGCGCGCGTCTCCCAGCCCGGGTCCACGTCGGTGATGGTGTCACCCACGAAGATGTCCTCGAGCCCGGCGATGGCGACGATCTCGCCTGCGGACGCTTCCTTGGTCGGGATGCGCGCGAGGCCTTCGAACGTCGCGAGCACCTTGATGGTGCCCTTGGTGACGGTGCCGTCCTTCACGATGCCGATGATCTGGTTCTCGCGAACAGTCCCGGCAACGACACGCCCGATCGCGAGCCGACCGATGTACTCGTCGTGGTCCAGGTTGTTCACGATGATCTGGAGCGGCGCCGTCTTGTCGCCAGCGGGCGCCGGGACCTTCTCGATGATCATCTCGAAGAGCGCAGACAGATCCTTCGACTCTTCTTCGAGGGTCGCCTTCGCGATGCCGAGCTTGCCGACCGCATAGAGCACGGGGAAGTCGACCTGCTCGTCGTTGGCTTCGAGATCGCAGAACAGATCGAAGACCTCGTTCAGGACGTCCCCGGGCCGTGCGTCGCTGCGATCAATCTTGTTGATGACCACGATGACGGGGAAGCCCAGGTCGAGGCCCTTCCGCAGCACGAAGCGTGTCTGGGGCAGGGGACCCTCGGCCGCGTCGACCAGGAGGATGATGGCGTCGGCCATGAGGAGCGTGCGCTCGACCTCGCCGCCGAAATCGGCGTGGCCTGGGGTGTCGACGACGTTGATCTTGTAAGCGTTTCCGTCCTTGCTCTTCCAGCGGACGCTCGTGTTTTTGGCCAGGATGGTGATACCGCGCTCCTTTTCGAGCGCGTTCGAGTCCATCATGCGATCGGCGGTGACCTCGTTTTCACGGAACAGGCCAGATTGCTTCAACATATGGTCGACCAGTGTGGTCTTGCCATGGTCGACGTGGGCCACGATCGCGACGTTTCGGAGATTCCTGCCAGCGGGCGGTATAGACGGAGAAGCCATTTCGCCGCGGGCTACTAGCAGAAAACGCGAATCATGCGAGCAGTGTTCGCGAAAACCGTGCCGTGCGTGCCGTCATCGGACGCCCGAAAGCGACGGGTTCGGTTGACCTTCGGACGCGTTCTGGTTACGGCTCGTCCTATGAGAACTGCCGCCAGATGGGCCGGAATCGCCTGGTTTTCGCTCTGCGGTCTGGGCGGGTGCTCGTCGTCATCCACCTCAACCACGACGTCGGGCTACACGTTCCTCGATGCGGACTCCTTCTGCAGCTCTTACGTGACCAAGTGCGGGGGCTCCGGAACGGTCGCGAGCTGCCTCGAGACGGCGCGGGCGCTGCGGGTCAGCCAGTCGTGCGCGGACAAGATGAAGGCGGCGTCCTGCGACGATCTCCTCGGCAAGGGCTCCGGCGGCACCGCGCTCTCCGATCTCTGCTTTCCGTCCTGCAACAAGAGCGGCACCGCGACGTGCGAGTCCGACAACCAGGCGCTCGACAGCTGCGGCAGCGACAGCCGCCTCAAGGTCTTCGATTGCACGAAGTCCTGCGCGGCGACAGGGGCGACCTCCGGGAAGCCGAATTTCAGCAGCACCTGCGGCACCGACTACAAGACCGAGACGAGCACCCAGCCGATCTGCTGGTGCGTGAAGTAGGACACACCTTGTGTCCGCTTCGCCGCGGGCTGTCACACGCCAGGCGGTAATTTTCAGGGTCTTCGTCCGGCACGGGGTTTGGTATGTGCGAGGTCGATGAAAAGATCTCTCGCCCTGGTTGGCCTCCTCGTCGCCGCGGTCAGCTGCCTCCCCGGAGCCCGCGCGCCCGACGTCACTGCGACGCGCACCCTGGACCTCGGCAAGGAGGGCGGCGGAAAGGCCCCGCGCGGTCCGTTCGACGTCGTGTTCGCGACGCCGCGCGGCAACGTGGAGGACGTGAGCGAGGTAAGCGTGGTCTTCAACAGACCGATGCGCGCGCTGGAGCTCGCCGGCGAGGAGAGCGCGCCGCCGATCACGATCACGAATGGCGCTGGACAGGCCCCGAAGGGCGCGTGGCGATGGATGGGTACCAGCGCGCTCATGTTCGCGCCGGAGAAGGCGCTGCCGCGCGCGACCACGTACGACGTCACCGTGAAGGAAGGCACGCGCGCGCTCGATGGCTCGGTGCTCGCGAAGGCCTACAAGTTCGACTTCGCGACACCGCGCCCGCAGCTCGTTCGCATGGACCCGGGCGAGGGCGCCACGCACCTCCTGCCCACGCAGACGTTCGACCTGCGCATGAACCAGCCCGTCGATCTGAAGGAGATCGATCGCGCGGTCTCCATCACGGTCGACGCCGCGAACAAGTCCACCGACAAGACGATTCCGTTCGTCGCGTCGTATCCGAAGGCAGACGTGCTCACGCTCGTTCGGCTGACGCCGAAGACCCGGCTCCCGCTGGACTCCGCGATCGGCATCCGCGTCGACGCGAGCCTCCACGGGACGGAGGGCCCGCTGCCCATCGGCGGCTCCGTCGACAAGGGCATGCGCACGTACGGTCCGCTCACCGCGAACGGCGTCGAGTGCTACGCGAGCACGCCAGACAAGAAGTGCGCGGCGCGAGGCAGCTTCTCGATCCCGTTCTCGAACCGCGTGAGCCAGAAGGATGCCATCGCCCATCTGCGGATCGATCCGCCCGTGAAGGTCGATTTTCAGAAGTCCGAAAATGACTACAAAACGTCGTGGATGAGCCTGCCGGCGCGCTTCCGTCCGGCGTCGACGTACCGTGTGACGGTGACCGCCGGATTGAAGGACGAGTACGGCCAGGCGCTCGCGAAGGACGCCACGTTCACCGTGCACACGGGTGACGAGTGGCCGAACGTCCAGATCGGCGTCTCCGGCAGCACGTTCGAGGCTGCTGGCGCGAAGCCCGTGCCGCTCGCGTCGATCAACACGCCGAGCTACGACCTCATGACCGGCGAGGTCGGCGAGGAGGACGTGGTCCGCATGATGACCGCGACCTCGTACGGCACGCCGTCGCAGTGGACCGTCGCCACGAGCGTCCCGAAGATCAAGATCGAGACGGTGCGCCCGCAGTCTGCGAAGAACTCGTTCGAGGTGAAGCGCATCGCCGTGGACAAGTCGCTGAAGAGCGGCAAGGGCGTCGCTCTACTTGGTGTCCGCTACGAACGCGGCGGTCGCACGCAGTCCGACGTGCGCGTGCTCGGCGTCACCGACCTTGGCATCAGCGCGAAAGAGAGCCGCTTCGGCAGCATGATCTGGGTCACGCGCCTCTCCGACGCGAAGCCCGTCAACGGCGCCAGCGTTCGCATCCGCGACAAAGACGGCAGCGTGAAGTTCAGCGGCACGACGAACGCCGACGGCCTCGTGAACGTGCCCGCGGACAAGTACAGCCCGGGCAACTCGCAGTGGGACGGCGACGGCTCGTTCATCTTTGCGTCGCTCGGCGACGACATGGCGTTCCGCGGCGCGAACGAGCGGCTCGACAGCTGGCGCTACCAGCCCAACTCCGGGATTGACATGAGCGGCCGCATCGCGCCCGTCGGCATGATGTTCACGGATCGAGGCATTTACAAGCTCGGCGAGACCATCCACGCGAAGAGCTTGTTCCGCATGCGCGAGCCCAAGGGCACGAGCTCACTCAGTGGCTCCAAGGTGAAGATCACCGCGGCCGACTCGAACGGGACCGAGTTCTTCACGAAGGAAGAGACGCTCGGCACCTTCGGTGAGATCGCGTTCGACGTACCGATCCCTGCCGACGCACGCCTCGGCGTCTTCAACCTGCGCGCGCAGGTGGAGAAGCAGAACGTGCTCGGCGACGAGTCGCAGGGCACCGCATCTGCGTCCGTGCAGGTCGCGGCCTACAAGCCCGCGGAGTTCAAGACGACAGTCGAAACCGACAAGACGTCCTACGTGCACGGCGACAAGGCTGGCTTCACGATGCGCGGCGACTATCTCTTTGGCGCCCCCATGGGCGGCGCGCACGTCCGCTATACGGTGACGCGCCAGGTGACTGGATTCGCGCCGGCGAACACCGAAGGCTTCTCCACCGATGACGACGTGTATTCATGGGGCCTGCCCGAGCGCACCCAGCGCGGCGGGGCCTCGCAGTCCGGCCAGGGCGACCTCGACGGCAAGGGCTCGCTCTCCGCGGACACCCTGATCTCCGGCGCACCCACGACAAGCCCAGAGCTCCTGTCCGTGGAGGCCGAGGTCGAGGACGTCTCGCGTCAGACCATCGCGGGTCGCACGAGCGTCGTCGTTCACCCGGCGAGCGTGTACGCCGCGCTGAAGAGCGGGGACGACTTCTTCGTCGATGCGTCGAAGCCGCTGCCGTTCCAGGTGCTGGCTGTGGAGCCTTCTGGCAAGCGCCGCGTGGGTGAGTCCGTGCACGTGGAGCTGCTCCGCCGCTCGTGGAAGACGGTCACAGAGGCGAACGACGAGGACGTCGGGCACTACGTCTCCAAGCCGGTCGACGAGAAGGTCGGCGCCTGCGACGTGAAGAGCGACAAGGACGCCGTGTCCTGCCCGCTCACCGCGCCGGGCGCTGGCTACTTCATCATCCGCGCGACCGTGAAGGACGCAAAGGGCAACGTGGCGGCCGCTTCTTCGTCCGTCTACGCAGTGGGCAGCGCGGACGCGATCGCGTGGGCCATGAGCGACGTATCCACGCTGGAGCTTGTCACCGACAAGAAGTCGTACGAGTCGGGGCAGACCGCGAAGATCCTCATCAAGAGCCCGTTCAAGGCAGCGCACGCGGTCATCACGCTCGAGCGCGCCGGCATCTACAAGACGTGGCAGAAGGACGTCGTAGGGCCCATGCCCGTAGTCGAGGTCCCGCTCACGGAGGACCTGCGGCCGAACGTGTTCGTCTCCGTCGAGCTGCTCCGCGGTCGCACCGAGCCGGCGCCTGCGCGCGGCATCGACCAGGGGCGTCCGCAGTTCCGTGTAGGATACACTGAATTGAAGATCAACCCGGAATCACGTCGTCTCGGGGTCACCGTCACGCCCACGAAGAAGAACTTCGGGCCGGGGGAGCAGGTGGAGGCTGACCTCCTCGTCAAGGATCGCGCTGGAAAAGGCGTGAAAACCGACGTCACGTTCTACGCCGTCGACGAGGGCGTGCTCATGCTCACGGGCTACACGACTCCCGATCCGCTCCCGACGTTCATGGCTGCGCGTCCGCTCGCCGTCCTCGCGCTCGAGTCGCGCGACGGCCTCGCCCGCATCCTCAAGGTCGGCGGATTCTCCGGTGACGACAAGGGCGGCGATGGTGGCGGCGGCGGTCCGACGACCTCACGCGAGGATTTCCGGTCCACCGCTGCGTTCCTGCCGAGCGTTCGCACGGGCGCCGACGGCAAGGCTCACGTGTCGTTCAAGCTTCCGGACAGCCTCACCACGTATCGGCTCATGGCTGTCGCCGCCGCAGAAGATGACCGCTTCGGGTTCGGCGACGCGCAGGTGGTGACGAGCCGCCCGTTGATGGCCCGCCCCGCGCTCCCGCGCTTCCTTCGTACGGGTGACAGCATGGACGCCGGCGTGATCATCTCCACGAAGAACCTGCCCGAAGGTGACGTGACCGTCGCGATCAAGGCAGAGGGCGCCACGCTGACGTCCGAGCCCACGAGGGTCGTTCACGTCCCCGCAAACGGCAACGTGGAGGTGCGCTTCGCGATCAAGGCGCCCACGACTGGCAGCATGAAGCTCCAGTTCTCCGCGAGCGGCATGGGCCAGAAGGACGACGTCACGGTGACGCGCGCTGTGAAGATCCCGATGGTCGCGGAGGCTGTCGCTCTCTACGGCGACACGAAGGAGGCGACCGGCGAGCAGCTCGGGAACATGGCCAGCGTGCGTCCGGACTACGGCGGGCTGGAGGTGAAGCTCAGCTCCTCGGCGCTCGTGGGCCTGGACAGCGGCGTGCAATCGCTCATCGAGTACCCGTATGGCTGCGCGGAGCAGCTGACGAGCCGCATCGTGCCGCTCGTCGCGCTCAGCGGCATCGCGAACGACTACGGCATCAAGCTGCCAGAGGATCTGAAGCCCGTCATCGAGAAGGCGCTGCGCAAGGCGATCCTCGATCAGCAAGAGGGCGGCGGGTTCGGCTACTGGCCCGACTCCCAGCACCCGAGCCCGTGGCTCACGGCCTACGTCCTCTGGGGTCTCTACCTGGCAGAGCAAGGCGGCTATCACATCCCTGAGGAGGTCATCCCGCGCGCGCTGTCGTACCTTCGCGCGAACCTCGCGCAGATGGAGCGCGATGACATCTCGCGCGTGTCTGGTGCGTTCGTGGTCGACGTGCTCGCCATGCTCGGCAAGCCCGACGCGGGCTACATGTCGCGCCTCTACGACAGCCGGGAAAAGTTGCCGATCTTCGCTAAGGCCTGGCTCGCACATGCGATCGCCATCTCCGCGCAGAAGACCGGCGAGAGCCGCGCGTCATGGGAGCCGCGCACGAAGGAGCTGCTTCGCACCTTCGAGCAGAATCTCCGCGTCACGCCGACCGGCGCGATCGTGACGGAGAACGTCGGGGACAAGTACGCAGTCGTGCTGGACTCCGACGCGCGCACCACGGGCCTTGTCATTCGCGCGATCACCGCCATCGACAAGGAGCACGTGCTCCTGCCGCGGCTCGTGAAGGGGCTCCTTGCAGAGCGCAAGGGCGGCACGTGGCGCACCACGCAGGAGACGGCCTGGGCGCTGGTGTCCATGGGCGAGTACGCAAAGGCCGTGGAGAACGAGGCGCCGAACTTCAAGGCGCGCGTGTTCTACGCGGGAAAAGAGGCGTTCGAGGCGGAGTTCCGCGCGAAGACCGTGCACAGCGAGACCACGAAGATCTCCATGAAGGACCTTCTGTCCGGCGGTACGGGCGGCGGTACGCTTGCGTTCGACAAGGACGGCCCGGGGCGGCTCTTCTACGAGGCACGCCTCCGCTACTCCAAGACGGAGCTCCCGAAGGACGGCCTGGACCGCGGCTTCTTCGTGAAGAAGTACATGCGCAGCGTGAAGCCCGAGGGGCTCTTCGACGCGATGCGTACGCTGCCACACGACACGATGGTCTCAGCGCAGGCCGGTGACATGGTGCTCGTGGACCTCATCGTGGTGACCGCAGATCCGCGCGAGCAGGTCGTCATCGACGATCCGCTTCCCGCCGGCCTGGAGCCGGTGCAGACGAACCTGGCGACGACCGCGCGCTCGCTGAACATGACGGAGTCGGGCGGCGACGGCGACCAGTCCGACCAGGACAAGACCACCGACGACGAAATCGCGAACGGTCGCGGCTTTGGCTACGCGTGGTACCACCGCGAATTCGACGACGACAAGGTGCTCACGTTCGTCGATCACATGGCCGCGGGCATGTACCACTACCGGTACCTCGCGCGCGCCACCACGGTTGGCAACTTCTCCATGCCGCCCACGAAGGCCGAGTGCATGTACGAGCCCGAGACCTTCGGGCGCACGGGCGGCACGGCCTACGAGGTGAAGTCAAAGTGAAGGCGCGCGCGCAAGTGCTGTGGAGGCGTCTGCGGAGGGTCGTGGCGTCGCTCGGCGTTCGCCACCTGCGCGTCCTCACCGCTGCGATGCTCCTTCCGTGGGTGGTCCTCTCGCTCTGCGCGGCGTTTCTGCCGTTGCCCGCGGCGCTCAAGAAAGATGCAGTATACACGGAGTCGCGGCGCTTCCTGGACCGAGATGGGCGCGTGCTTCGTGAGGCGCGGGCCGGCGACTCCACGCAAGCGCGCTGGGTCACGCTCGAGGAGGCCGGGCCGAACGTGAGGCGCGCCGTGGTGGCGGCGGAAGACGCTCGCTTCTATCAGCACCCCGGCGTGGACCCGCTCTCCGTCGTGCGTGCGGCCGGCTCTGCGATCACAGAGCGGCGGATCGTGTCTGGGGCGTCCACACTGACGATGCAGCTCGCGCGCAACGTGGAGCCGCACCAGCGCAACCTGCCTGGCAAGCTGTACGAGATGGCGTGCGCGATCCGCATCGAGGGCTCGCTGAGCAAGGACGAGATCCTGGAGCAGTACCTGAACCGCGCGCCGTTCGGGGTGGGCATCCGGGGCGTGTCCGCGGCGAGTCATCGCTACTTCGACAAGCCGCCCGCTGAGCTCTCGCTCGCGGAGGCGGCGACGCTCGCGTCCATTCCGCGCGGGCCTGCGGTCTACAGCATCGAGAAGCATCCGGAGCGCGTGCTGCGCCGCCGCGACCGCGTGCTCTTGCGAATGCAGTCGCAGGGCCTCATCACGGACGCGGAGCGCGTGCGCGCGCAGGCCGAGCCCCTCACGCCGCAGCTCGGGCGCCCACAGTCAGGTGCACCGCATTTCACCATCGCCCTGGAAAATGGCGCTTTCGGTCCGCTGCCCGCTGAACCCGGGGCGCTCGCGACGACGATCGACCGCGATCTCCAGCGCGAGACGGAGATCGTCATTCGAGAGGCGCTCCGTCCGCTTGCGAAGAAGGACGTGACGGCCGCAAGCGTGCTGGTCCTGGACAATGCGACTGGCGACATCCTGGCGTACGTGGGCTCGCCCGAGTGGAGTGATCCTCACGGGGGACAGAACGACGGTGTTCGCGCTCAGCGTCAGCCTGGGTCGACGCTGAAGCCATTCGTCTACGGGCTCTTGATGGAGCGTCGCGATGCATCTCCCGCCACCGTGCTTCCCGACACGGAGCTCCATCTCGCGGACACGAGCGGTACGTACGCACCGAACAACTACGACGGCCGCTTCCACGGCCCGGTGCGCATGCGCGAGGCGCTCGGCAATTCCTACAACGTGCCTGCGGTGCTCGCGGCGCATCAGGTCGGCCCGGGACCGGTCGTGGAGAGACTGCGCGCCGTCGGCCTCCGAACGCTCACTGCGCCCGCGGAGCACTACGGTGATGCCATCGCGCTGGGCGACGGAGAGGTGCGACTGCTCGACCTCACGAACGCGTACGCGACCATCGCCCGCGGCGGCATGAGCCTGCCGGTGCGCGCGCTGCGCAGTACGCAGGTCCCGGAAGGTGAGCGCGTGTTGCCGTCGTGGGAAGCGTCGCTGCTCACGGACATGCTGTCTGATCGCACGGCGCGCATCGCGTCGTTCGGCGAGGCGAACGTCCTCGAGCTCGCGTTTCCCGTGGCCGCAAAGACTGGCACGTCGAAGGGCTTCCGCGACAACTGGACCATCGGCTACACGAAAGAGATCACCGTCGGCGTGTGGGTCGGCAACTTCGACGGTTTGCCGATGCATGGGACCAGCGGCATCACCGGCGCGGGTCCGATCTTCCAGGGAGTCATGACGGCGGCCATGCGGCATCGCGAGGCCGCGCCGTTCGTCGCCGACGCGGAGACCGAGGAAATCGAGGTGTGTCCGCTCTCCGGCAAGCGCGCTGGCCCGCACTGTCATCATCACGTACGTGAGCGCGTCCGTCGCGGTACGGATGTGGGCAGCTGCGACATGCACGATGAGATCGCGATCGACAAGCGCAACGGCCTTCGCGCGACGCCGGGCTGCGATCCCCGCTTCGTCGAGCGGCGCGAGATGCTCTCGCTCCCTGACGAGTACCGGTCGTGGGCGAAGGGCGCCGGCATCGAGCTCGCACCCGATTCGACGTCACCGCTCTGCGGGGGCTCCGTGGCGATGGGTGCTCGCGGCGAAGGCGGCGGTCCAAGGATCCAGTATCCCGTCGACGGCTCGCGCTTTGCGATCGAGCGGGGACGCTCGCGAGATGCGCAGATGCTGCCGATCACCGTGGAATCCAGCGCAAAGACGCGCGTGCTCGTGGACGGACGCGCGCTGCCCGAGGTGGGCTCTCGCGTGTTCTGGAGCCTGTCGCCGGGCGACCACGAGATCGTCGCGGAGACGACCCTGGGTATCAGAGGCCCCGCCGTTCGCGTGCGCGTCGACTGACCCAAGCCAAACAGAAACGCGTGCGGAACGGACCTCTGTCTCATGATTCGTCGGATCTTCGAGCCGCGTTGACCGTGAACCGTGAATCGCGTTTGGCGGTGAACGCCCGCATGTCCGGCCTGTGGCCGCAGCGCGTCGTCCGCAGCCGTGGACTCGATCGGGGGCGCGACGGCTGGCGATGTTGTTTCGAGCCGATGACGCCGCTCCGACTTTGTCCGAGCTCGCCCCCACGCGTGGACTCGTTCGCGACGCCGCGCCGCGCCACCCGGCCGAACATCGCGAGCACTCACCACCCTCTCGTGTTCACCGCCCGCGAAAGCCAGGACCATCTCCGTTCTCGTTTCTACGTAAACAGCGTCGCATGGCGTGAGAGCCGCCCGTCAGGCAAGGCTTCGAGCGAGCACGGAGCGGAACGTACTCTTGTCTCACGATTGATCGGATCTTTCCGCCCGCGCTTGCCAGCCGACCTCGAGCAGTAGGAGGTCGTGGT
>JANXLV010000192.1 GCA_025355005.1 Myxococcales bacterium
GAGGAGGGGATTTTCGTGACCGGGTTTGGATTTCCGGTGGTGCCGCAGGGGCAGGCGAGAGTGCGGTGTCAGGTGAGTGCGGCGCACTCGCGGGAGGATTTGGAGCGGGCGGTGGGGGCGTTTGTGCGGGTGGGGCGGAGGCTCGGCCTCACCCAAGACAGCACGACGTTGGCGTAGGTCAGGCACGGTCGCCGTCGTTCGTCGACCTAACCGCGCGTGTGCCTCGTCGACCGCTGCCAAGATGAGGAGTGTTTCCAGCGAATTCGTTCACTTGCCGCTAGCATCCACGCGTGCATCGGGGGCCCACTCGCCAAACCTTACTGACCTCGTGACACGAGGTGGCCGGTGGTCGTGACGGCAGAATGCTGGACCAGGCTGATGCCACCTGCGCTCTAGTTCCATGTGAGCTCGCGCTCAATCCGCGCTCGCTTACGAAGCGATCCCGAGCGACCACGGCCGCCCCCCTATCTACCTTCGATCAGCGTGACATTGGAGGCCAAAGCTCTCCGTTGATCGACTGGAGCCTTTGATTGCCACAGAATTCACAACTCGTCGTCCTCGGAAGCAGGTATCGCCGATCATGCAGAGGCGGGTGCCACGCACTCACTCGCCAGTAGTTGTCAGCCGGTGTCACATCCGCACCAAGGCGGCGCACGACCTCGAGCGCAAGAAGGGTTCCCGCTAGACATGACACGAACGCAAACGGCGCCAACAATTGTCTGCCGGCAGACGTTCGAAGCATTGCCTGCGCGCACAACGATTTGAACAGCGAATCATACGCTTCACCAACAACTTCTTCACGGGTCAACCCGGGAAAGCGATTGAGGATCTCCGATGCGGCTGCCACATCGATGCGCTCGGTTCGTACATCCTCCAAAGAAAGGCCTAGATGGTCGGCGATCTGCTGTTCACGCGTGTACTCCACTTCGTTGGCAAAGTAGACACAGCTCAAGCATGCGTCACGCGTTGCGGCGTGATGATAGTGGACAACGATTTCGCGGTAGTCTGTGGTGGACGCATCAAAGACTTCGCCGGGCATTTCGTTCTGCAGTTGACGGCGTGCGCGCCGACTGTCCACGGCCACGATCAATCGTGGCAGCCATGCACCCTCCGTCCGCTCCGGCAGATCTTGAATTCTGCACGGGCGACCGACAAGTAACAGGGTTGCGAATCCGTGTTGAGCGCGCTTCGCGAGCTGCGCGGCTTTCGGAAGGCCGACATCGCCCTCGTTGAAGAAGACTTGACGGTTCAAATTGCCGTCGCTCACTCGATCATCGTCTGCAATGTCGAGTTGCCCTCTGATGTCGAGATGTCGTGCGGCCCAGAGAAAGCCGTTTCCGATCGCGCCGGCACCGGCCATGTAAGTCCGCCCGACGTCCACTGGGGAATCCAGAAGCGAGAGATCGAGGCCAAGCTCCTCGAAGCGTACTACGAACGGATCTGGTGGTTGCACCGCGAGCGACTTCGCTAGCAGCATACTCATGGCTGCGGCGCACGCGTAGCATGCACAGAGCGCGATGAGAATCCTGTGAACCCTGCCGTTGCTGGCGCCCGGAGTCGGGCTAGAAGCGATTCGAAGCTGTTGCGCTGAGACCTCGATGTACATGGCGAGCGCCTTCGACCGACGCGGTGCGCCCCCGAGGACCAGCTCGAGGGCAAACTCTCCGCTGCCGAGCTCAGTTGTCGCCACCGCGACTGTGCGACAGAGCAAGGCTTCCAAGTCTTCAGCTAGCGAGCGGAGCCTGCTATCTGTCGCTGGAGCCGTGATCAGGCACCGCTTCGCAAGAACCTCCTCAGCATGTTCGAGGGAGAGACCCGCAGCGGCCGCTAGCGTTCGCGTGTTTTCTGCGCGCGCGTCGCGCCCTACGATAGGAGCATGCATTCAGACACCTCCTTGCCTCTGAGCTCGCACCATTTGCTTTCGGCACTCAGACGAA
This sequence comes from Myxococcales bacterium, assembly GCA_025355005.1. GTDB lineage: Bacteria > Myxococcota_A > Polyangia > Polyangiales > Polyangiaceae > JANXLV01. Next base: position 1,938 of record JANXLV010000192.1, read on the forward strand.
ACACTTTGCAGTCATGCGCAAAACTCGACAGATCTGTACTCAGCCCGAACCGAGGCAGCACAAGTGAAAGTGCACCTTCGTGTCGCACTATCGCCCAACGATCATCTGCCTCTGAGTGGAACGCTTCCATCGGATGCGTATGTACCTGCGCTGCCACCATGGCGCGATCCTGACGCAAGCGTTCTTGAAGTTCTTGCATTCCTGCGGGAGGAATTCGGAACCGATCCGCGCTCGCGACTTGAAGCGGATGGTATGCGGCCGTGGCCGTGATGGATTCCGTCCCACGCCTGCCCAGCCACACGACCACGCACTCCTCGTTGCGCCGCCCCGCCGCTTGAAGGTGGCCCAAGGTGTCGGCAATGACGGGCTTTGGCACGATCACTTTCATTGGAACCCTCCTCTCTGCCACGCGTGCCACAGCTGGGTCAACATTCCGCCGAGAGAGTACTTTGTATCGGACTTCAGCGATTCCCACAAGTCACCCACATGACTGAAATGCGTGTGGTACTCGCGCGAACCGCGCATGCAAACGAAAGGCCGACCGATGCTAGGGTGTGGCCCTGGATTGAATACGGAACTCACGCCCGACGGCAAGCTTAGGAGCAGCTCGCCATCTCCCCTACGGAGGGAGATACTGGCCGGAAGATCATTCCAGTCCTCGCACTCAAGTCGAATCCGAAGCGTCGTTCGACCTGGCGCGCTGAATGAACAATCCACTATCGGGTATTCCGTGGAGTGCAGCTCCCAGCCTCGCTGTAGTAGCAGCGAGGCTGGGAGCGCGCGAATTTCGTCGTTGAAGAGGGCGCGG
>JANXLV010000034.1 GCA_025355005.1 Myxococcales bacterium
GTGAAGATCTGAGTGCCGGTGATCAGCTGGTACGACGGCGTGCTGATCGGGATCGTCTGGCCGGGGACCGACGGTACGACGCCGCTCGGTAGCGGCACTGGCGAAGAGGCTCCGCCTTTGATGAGCTGGCGGCTGTTGTCGGCGTCGAGCACGACCTTCTCTCCGAAGGCGCGTGCGCTCTCGAACAGGGTCTGGAAGCCGAGCTGCAGCTCGAAGGCGCGCGAGGCGCGGAAGCCGACGTGTGCGTCGAGTGAGAGCGCGGGCGCCCAGTAGCCGGCAGAGCCGACGTACTTGTCGCCGAACGTGTCGTTGCCGATGGTCGCGCTCGCGTCGCGCTGGAACAGCACCTGACGATACGACGCACCCGGGCCCGCCGCGAAGCCGAGACGGATCTTCCTCGCCTGCCACGTGAGGCGCGCACGAATCGCAGCGGTGCCACCGATGCGGCGGAACGAATACTCTTCCTTGCGCGCGGGGTCCGCGTTGAGGTTGACCGGTGACGCTGCGATCTGGATGACCGGCGTGGTCTGGTCGTACATGGCCTGCATGAACAGCTCCATGCCGACGGGATCCCAGTGGTAGCCGACATAGCCGTGCAGCGCGCCGCCGACATCGCTGGAGCCAGCGCACGTGATACCCGCTGTGCCCTTGTCGCACTCGTTCTGGATGTCGTTGCCGTTGCCGGAGGGCATGAGCACGCCCGACAGGCCGATGCTTCCGTAGAGCCCCTCGAGGCGATCGACGTCCGTCTTCACCTGACCGGTGGTCACGGTGGCCACAAGCTGGAGCGTCACGCTGCGAGAGACGTTCTCCTTCTCCTTCAGCGTGATGTCTTCCTCGAACGGGTCGTAGCCGTCACGCTTGACCATCACCTTGTGCGGGCCCGCGGGGATCTCACCGCTGAATACGCCTTCGCCGACGACCTTGCCGTCGATGTAGATGACACCCTTGCCGTCTGCGGTGGAGACCTTGAGGGATGCGCTCGTGGCGGAGGCCTGCGCGATGACCTCGCGCGTCTCACCCTTCGCGACTGTCACCTTCTGTGGTGTGGCGAGCATCGTCGCGCTCTTCACCGTGATCTCGTGATCACCTGGCTCGACATCGCCTGACCACGGCGCGACGCCCATATCGACGCCGTCGACGTAGACGTGGACCGGCGCGTTGGATTGCTCGCGCACGTTGAGGCGGGCCTTCCGTGCGTCCACCTCCAGCTTCACGGCGACGGCCGTCTGCGCCTGCGCGGGAGCATTCGGAGCCTGCTCCCACGGAAGGAATCCGTCCTTGTGGACGCGCACGCGGTGGGGACCCGAGAGCACGCGCACGGGCTTCGCGAGCGGGCTCTTGCCGATGCTCTTGTCGTCCACGAAGATCTCGGCGCCAGCCTCGTTCACGTCGATGGCGAACGCGCCCGTCTTCTCGCCGAGCTCCTTCAAACGCTTCTCCGCAGCCACCTTCTTGGGGCCAGGCAGCTTCGCGGAGTACGTGTTGAGGAAGTCCTCGTAGGCCTCGTAGGCTTGGGGCACGTGGCCGAGCTCGTGCTCGGCGTTGGCGATGCCTTCCGTGCTCTCGGCCGTCTTTTCGAGCGCATTCGCGGCGCGAAACTCCTCTAGCGCCTTCGCCCAGTCCTTCGCCTTTGCGGCGGCCTCGGCGGCAGTGCGGTGCGCCTTGGCGTCCGCCGCGCCGACTTGCGCGACGGCAGACCCACTGAAGAGAACTGCGGCAAGCGCCCAGGACACACTTCGTCCGACCCGTGAACGATCCCCAAATACACTCATGGAGATCTCACAGTACCGAATCTTGTCTCCGATTGGTGCGCGAAAAGCAGGGCCTGGTCCGGCCTGGTCCGGCCTGGTCCGACCTGGTCAGGTTTGGTCCGGTAGGGGATCCACGTAGTCCACATGCGCGCCGCGAAACGTGCGGAGAGTCGTGACGCCAGCGGCGTCATCGCGGGCCACCACGTAGCCTGGGCCCACCGGAACCTTCCCGAGCCCACCTGGGGTGTCGCAGATCAGCTTCGGGAGCGCGATCCCCGTCAGCCGCCCCTGGAGCGCCTCCATGATCTCGACGCCGCGCGAGAGGGGCGTCCGCAGGTGCGACGTCCCAACCACGGGATCCATCTGCAGGAGGTAGTACGGGCGCACGCGCACCCGCACGAGCGCGCGGAAGAGCGCGGACAGTGTGTCCGGGTCATCGTTGATGCCGCGCAGGAGCACCGTCTGATTCATCACGGGGAAACCCGCGTCGGCCAGGCGAGTGCACGCGAGCGCGGCGGCGCGCGTCAGCTCCTTGGGGTGATTGAAGTGCGTCATCACCCAGAGCGGATGGTATGGGCGAAGCGCACGGAGCAGCTCCTGCGTGATGCGCATGGGGAGAGTCACGGGGACACGCGTCGCGAGGCGAATGGTCTGGACGCTCTGCACCTCGCGCACCGTGGCGACGAGGCGGACCAGGCGATCCGTTGCCATCGCGAGCGGGTCGCCGCCGCTGATGATGACGTCCGTGACCTCCGGATGCGCGCGCAGGTACGAGATGGCATGCGCGAGCTTGTCGTTCGAGATTGCGCCGCCGCCGTCGCCAACCATGCGCGACCGCGTGCAGAAGCGGCAGTAGACGGCGCAGCGATCCGTGGCCAACAGGAGCACGCGATCCGGATAGCGTTGCACGAGGCCGGGCGCGACCTCGTGCGCGACCTCACCCAGCGGGTCTTCCATGTCGCCGTGGGCCACCGTGGACTCAGCCGCCCGCGGCACGCACTGCATGCGCACGGGACAAGATGGATCGTGCGGATCGCAGAGCGACAGGTAGTAGGGCGTGATCGAGATCGGCAGCCCCTGCTCCTCTGCGCGCCGCGCGCCATCGCGCTCCTCTTGGGTGAGCGAGAGGTGCCGCTCGAGATCTTCCGCGCGCGTCACAGCGTTGCGGATCTGCCAGCGCCAGTCGCGTGGGTCCTTCCTCTGGGTCGTCCGCTTCCTGCGGACAACGTCCGCAAGGGAGACGACGTTGCTCTTCACTTATCGCGCGCCGGCGTCGCCGGGGCTCTGCTGGGGGGCCGGCGTGTTCGCCGTAGGGCCGGGCGTGTTCGGGTACGGGCCTGCGTCCGCGAGATCAACGTGGACGGTGGCGAGGGCTGCGTCGTCCACGGTGACGGGGTACTGCTTGCGCAGATCGGAGAGCAGCTGGTCCTCTCTTGCGCGCGTGCGGTCCTGCGCGAGCTTGATCCGAATCGTGCGCTCCGCTTCCTCGAAGGGGCGCTCGTGGGGCTCCATCTTCTGGGTGAGGCGGACCACATAGAAGACGCCCTTCACGGGGATCGGACGCGGGAGCACGTCGCCCGCCTTCTCGATCTCGTAAACGGCGATGCGCACGGGCTCGGGCACGCGTGTGTTCTCGCCGCGGGTGTCGCCCGGGGGGCTCACGATGCCCATGTCACCAGCGAGATCGACGGGGACGTTGGCCTTGGCCTGTGCGTCGGTGGACTTGCTGCGAACGAGCTCACCCCACTCCGCGGCGGAGAGCCCCTTGGGAGTGGCGGTCGCCGTGGTGATGACGGCCTTTGCGGCGGCCTCGTCCTTCAAGACGATGCAGGAGAGGCGCCGACGCTCGGGGTCTCGGTACTCGGACTTGTGCGCGTCGAAGTAGGCGCGCGCGTCGCCGTCGGAGATGTCGTTCGGGGTCGGCGCGTTCTTGCGCGCCTGGGCGAGCATCGCGTCACGCAGGATGGAGCGGACCTCTTGCTCGGCCGACGGGTCCTTGTCATAGCCCCTGGCGCGAGCCTCCTGCGCGAGGAGCTCAACCGTGATCATCTCGTTGAGGAGCTCCTTGCGACGCTCGGTCGACTGGTACCGGAGCCGGTCGAACTGGTCCATGTTCTCCAGCGACGCCACGAAGTCGCCGAGCGTGATCGTCTTGTCGCCGACCTTCGCGAGGACCTTGGACTGTTGCTCGGGCGTGAGCTGCTCGCTGGTCCGATGACCCGCATCTTCGGAGTTGGTGGTGGTCAGCGCCTTGTCGTTGCAGCTGTTGCAGCCGGAAAGAATGCTGGAAACGCCAACCGTCAGGCCGAGCGTGAATACCGGGACGAGCGCCGTGAGCAAACCAGTGAGATTCCGCTTCACGGGCCATGGACTACTACGGCTCTCGATCTTCCGAAAGCGCCCCGTTGCGCCCGTGCGAGACGACGGCTATTTGTGGCGGCGATGCGCGAGCCCCCTGCCCCCCTGACGCCCAAGGCCACCCACCCGGAGCTGCGCTACAAGCGCATTCTCCTCAAGCTCTCGGGCGAAGCCCTCGGCGGCACGTCGGGCGCCATCGGGATCGATCAGAAGGTGATGCGCGACACGGCGCTCGAGCTCGCAGAGATCCACGAGCTGGGCGTGGCCGTCGGCATCGTCGTTGGCGGCGGCAACATCTTCCGTGGCCTCGCGGGCGCGAGCCAAGGCATGGACCGGTCGCAGAGCGACTACATGGGCATGCTGGCGACCGTGATCAACGCGCTCGCACTGCAGGACGCGCTGGAGAAGGCGGACGTTCCCACGCGCGTGCAGACCGCTCTGGAGATCCGCGCCATCGCGGAGCCGTACATCCGCCGGCGCGCCGTCCGCCACCTGGAGAAGGGCCGCTTCGTCATCTTCGCCGCGGGCACGGGCAATCCGTACTTCTCCACGGACACGGCCGCCGCGCTGCGCGCGATGGAGATACATGCGGACGCGCTCTTCAAGGCCACCAAGGTCGAGGGCGTCTACGACAAGGACCCCGTGAAGCATGCGGACGCGCAGATGCTCCAGACCATGACCTTCGATCGCTTCATCTCGGAGCGCATCCGCGTGATGGACTCCACGGCCGCCACGCTCTGCCGCGACAACAACATGCAGATCCGCGTCTTCAAGCTGTCGCCGGGCAACATCCGGCGCGCGCTCTTCGGCGAACAGATCGGCACCACCGTCTCCGGAAACTAGGCGCGCCCCTCCCGGATCAACCGTCGAAGGCGCTGGTCTCTATCGCGGCGCGGAGGAGGCGGGCGACGTGCATGGCGTTCGACTCGTCAAGACCGGGCACGACGCGCTGTGCCTCCAGGATGGGGATCAGATGGGTGGCGCACACGTCCTCCAGCGGGCGCGACGCGGCGGCATCGAGTCGCACCAGCACCGACGCGCCGGCGAGCGCGAGCGGCCAGAGCGGCGAGTACGCGGGGACCAGCGGCAGCGCGACGATGTCGACGTCGACGGAGTCACCGAGGCGAAGCGTCGCGAGGAGATGCGGCACCGGGACCTGGGACTGTCCCTCCCTCGCGCCGACCGCGTCGGCCAGCGACGGGATCGTGTGCGCCAGCACCGACAGACGAGACGGTGTCGCGGCCATGACGATGCGGCCCGGCCCGGCAAATCCAGGTGCGCGGGCGCGCGCCGCATTCGCGCGGAGCAGCGGCAGCTCGGTGGCGGCGCCCAGATGCACGCGACCGTCGACGCGGCCCATGCGCCGCAGCCGGCCTGTGCGATCGATCTCGACCAGCGCCGCGAGCACCGCAGCGTCGGGCGCAGGCACGGAGTCGAGCAGCTCGTCGAGGGTGGCCGGGACACGCAGCTTCGACGCGACGATGCGTATGAGGTGTGAAGGATCGGTGGGCGCGTTGCCTCCCGTGGTCGAGAGCAGCGTGTCGCTGCCCACACCGCCGAGCGCCTCGGTCAGGCGATCCATCTCGTGCCCATGCTCCACGATGAACGCCACGAGTGCAGGCGTGGGCTCACGCATGCGGCGCACGACGCGATCCTTCGACGGGAAGAACGTGGCGCGACCTTGTCGCTCGCTTGCCAGACGCGCGAGCGCCTTGAGCCCCTCGACCCGAACGTAGACCGCATCCACGACGTCACCGTCCTGCATGCGAATCTCGCCGGAGCCGCGAGCCGTGACGATGGTGAACGTGCCCGTGCGTGCCTCTTCACCGAACGTGGCGATCAGGTCGGCGAGGCGCGTCTCTCCGAGGCTGAACGTCGAGGGCGCGGAGGAGTCGGGCCTCATGGACGACGGTCCGCGCGAGACGACCTCGTCGATGCGGCGCATGAGCTCGGGGAAGTCGTCGGTGGCGACGGCGGAGGTCCCCAGGTCGGCCTCGTGTTCGGCGAGCACGATGTACGGCGGAGGCTCCGTGAGCTCCAGGGCTAGCGTGTCGAGCAGGCCAAGCCCCGTTTCGTCCGGCTCCACGACGCTTCGCGTGGCCAGGATCACGTGGTAGCCGCCGGACTTCGCGCGTTCACATGCCGCGGCGCGACCGGTGGCTACGGACACGTGGATGCCCGCGCCACGAAGCGCTCGCGCGAGAGCCGTGAGAGCGTCGACGTCAGCGCCGACGAGCAGCACCATGGGCCGTTCTTCAGCCTGCACGGACTCCTCCTTCTTCTTGCAGGCGCTTGCGGATCACGTCTGCGAGGAGCGGGTCGGCGGCATGCACTCCGGAGAAGCGCTCCTTGTCCACGCGCCCGCAGCACACCCACGCAGCGTGCTCCGCCATGATGACGATCGCCTCCACGTCGCGGCAGCCCTCCCGTTCACGAACGTCGAACACGTCGACGCGCGCGTTCTTGTCGCCAGCGGCCAGCTGACGCGCGGCGGCCGCGAGGCCCAGACCTGGTTGCAGCGTGACGGAGACGTGGGCCGAGCCGCCACGCGCGGCGTCCCCGCACGCCGCGAGCACGACGGACATGAGCGCAGGCGGCGCGAGATCGAGCGGGAACAGCGAGCGCGTGCCTGCATCGAGCATGGGACGCGCGAGCAGTCCGTCGACGATCTGCGAGAGCGTCTTCTGTGCGAGCGAGAGGACACGCGCCGATGAGCGCGCATCATCCTCTGCGCGCGCACGCGCCAGGCGCAGCAGCCGTTCGATCGATGCGCCGTCGTGCGGATAGGTCGCGACGCCCATGGAGAAGTCGATGGGCGGTGAGTCCGCTGGCTCGCCGCGACCGCGTCGCTCCCCGCCGAGCCGCGCAGAGATCCTGTGGCGACACGCGTGAGCACCGAGCCCGCTGGTCTCTGGCAGGAGCAGGCATAGGCGGTCTTCGTCCAGCCCGGCCAGCACGTCGGTCTCGCGAAGGAGCGGCAATACCGCAGCCTCCACCAGCTTGCGCGCGTCCTTGCCGCCAGAGACCTCGAGCACGCCCACCGAAAGGCGACGACCGTGGCGCTGCGATTTCTTGGTCTCGCGACGAGCGACGTCCTCGAAGTATGCGAGGGTCTGTACGGGGCCCTTCGTACCAGGCGCTGTGTCGCGCGAGCTCACCGCGCGCTGACCGTCGACGAACGAGAGCACTGCGGCCACGAGCTCGCAGGTCTTCCTCACCTCCTCGTCGCGACCGGACGCGCGACCCTCGAGGATCGCAAAGCCGATCGTTCCGCGCCCCGCTTCCAGCGGCAGCATGCTCGCGTTGGAGCGCGATGCGGCCTCTGCCAGCTCTTCTGAGCCACACACGCTTGGATAGTCGTCGCCTTCGGTGCCGATGACTGCAAGACGAATGCACTCCCCACGTGCGGCCATGAACGTCGCGTAGAGGGCGATGCCTCGTGCGCCGCTCACCTCCTTCAGCACCTCGGCGATGGCGCGCACCGCCTCCGACTGCCCTGCCCCGATCGCGAGGCGCACGAGCCTGTCGACGAGCTCCACGCGGCGACGCGCGCGATCGAGCTCCTCCTGGAAGCGAACGCGATCCTTGTGGAGGTGCACCTTCGCGCGCACGTCCAGCAGGAGGCGCTCCACCGCGTCCCCCGTGAGCGGCGTGACCAGGAATCCGCTGGCGCCGAGCGACAACGCCTGCGTCACCACCTCGATCTCGATCTCCGACACGAGCACGCAGATCGACCCATGCGCGCCCCCGCCCTGCGCATGCGCGATGAGCGCGAGCCCGTTCTGCGGCTCACTCGTGAGGTCGATGAACGCAATGTCGTGGGTCTTCTTCGCGATGGCGGTGATGCCGAGCTCCGCGGTCTCGACGATGTCCACCGTGTCGCCGCCGTCCTGCGCGACCGCCGTCAGCAGCTGGACCGATTCCCGATCCGCCGACACGATGAGGACGGTGACGTCGCTCACGAGGCCTCCCCGGCGATGCCGCCCGAGAAGACTTGGCCCGAGAAGACATGGACAGCGGGCCCTTCGAGCGTGGCCTCTCCGCCGTCGCCGATGGTGACGAGCAGTGTCCCGCCGGGGAGTCGCACGGGCAATGCCTCGTTGCGCGTCACGAGCCCCTGCGAGACCGCCACGGCGACCGTTGCACACGCGCCTGTCCCGCACGCATGCGTTACTCCAACGCCGCGCTCCCACACCACGAGATCGATTCCGTCGCTTGTGCGCTCCGCGAACTCGACGTTGGTCCCGCCTGGGAACTGCGGATGCTTCTCCACGAACGGACCCACGACGTCGACGACATCGCGCGTGGCACGTTCGAACGTGACGGCGTGCGGATTGCCTGCGTTTGCGCGGATGAACGAGTAGCTGTGGGTCGGTCCCTCGATACGAACAGTGCCGCCGACGGTGACGACGCCCATCTCGATCCGCACGCGGGGCGCCACGCCGTCGAACACGATGCAGCGCTTGTCGCCCGCGTCCGTATCCACGAGGAGCTCCGAGAGCCGATGCTTGCGCGCGAGGTGCAGCGCAACGCAGCGAAGGCCGTTTCCGCACATCTCCGGGATGGAGCCGTCCGCGTTGATCACCTTCATGCGCGCGAGCCCGGATGCGGAGCGGGACGGCAGAACGAGGAGCACGCCGTCACCACCGATGCCGAAGCGACGATCACAGAGCTCCACGGCGAGCCGCATGGACACGACGTCGTCGGCCCCGGCGTCCACGACGATGAAGTCGTTCCCCGCGCCCTGGTACTTGCCAAACGTGAGCGCCATCGCACCGGCGAGCGTACTACAATCCGGCGGTTCACGACCTGTCGAGCATCACGTCGAGCAGCGCGCTTTTCTTGGCGTTCGGCTTCGCGAAACTGGCTATCTTCATCGCCACGATGTCTCGTCTTCGCTGGGTGACGTCCGGAGAATCTCATGGCCCGCGCCTCAGCGCCATCGTCGAGGGCATCCCCGCGGGCATGCCGCTCCTCGCCGACGACATCGATCGCGACCTCGCGCGGCGGCAGCGCGGCTATGGGCGCGGCGGGCGGATGAAGATCGAGACGGACCGCGTGGAGCTCACGGGCGGCGTTCGCGGCGGCGAGACGCTCGGCTCTCCCATCGGCCTCACCATCGCCAACAAGGACCACCAGAACTGGCTCGATCGCATGTCGCCCGCGCCGATGGGAGCGGTGCCCGAGGCGCTCACCCGGCCGCGGCCAGGGCACGCAGATCTCGCGGGAGGCCTGAAATACGACCGCAAGGACCTCCGCGACATCCTGGAGCGCGCGAGCGCAAGAGAGACCGCTTCGCGCACCGCCGTCGGTGCGATCGCCAAGAAGCTCCTGTCGTGCGTGGGCGTCGACGTGTTCGCGCATGTCGTGTCGATCGGCCCCGTGGCCGCGTCTCGCGACGTGATCGCCGCGCTTTCGCTCGCCGAGCTCCGTGAGCGAGCCCGCGCGTCCGATCTCGCGTGCGTCGATGCGGACGCGGAGATCAGAATGCGCGAGGCGATCCTGACCGCCGCGCATGCGGGCGACACCCTCGGCGGCCGCTTCGAGGTGGTGGCGACGGGTGTACCGCCCGGGCTCGGGTCCCACACGCAGTGGGATCGCAAGCTCGACGGGCGGCTCGTACAGGCGCTCGTCAGCATCCACGCGATCAAGGCGGCGGAGGTCGGGGACGGCTGGCTCGCGAGCGAGCGACGCGGCTCGGAGGTCCATGATCCGATCGCGTACGAGGCGGAGTCGCGAACGTTCACGCGGCCCACGAACCACGCGGGCGGGCTCGAGGGTGGCGTGACCAACGGCATGCCGGTGGTGTGCCGCGCTGCCATGAAGCCGATCGCCACGCTGAAGAAGGCGCTGCCGAGCGTGGACGTATGCACGAAGGAGCCGTTCGCGGCAGCGTTCGAGCGCAGCGACGTGTGCGCAGTCGCGGCGGCCTCCGTGGTCGGTGAGGCCATGATCGCGATCACGCTCGCGGATGCGCTGCTCGAGAAGTTCGGCGGCGACAGCCTGAAGGAGCTCGTGCGCAACGTGTCGACGTACCGCGAGCAGCTGGCGCAGTACTGAGGCGCGCGCCTTCGGAGCGCACCAGCGAGCGGTGATGTAGGCTGCTCGTCATGAGGAGCATCGTTCTCTCGGGCCCGATGGCTAGCGGCAAGACGACCGTGGGGCGTGCGCTTGCCGCCAAGCTGTCGCTGCCGTTCGTGGATACGGACGAAGTCCTCATCGCGAAGGCCGGCGCTGCCAGCGTTGCGGAGCTGTGGAACCGCGAGGGCGAGGCGAGCTTCCGCGCCCGTGAGGCCGAGATCGCGCGCGAGCTGCTTGCCAATCCGAGCCGGCGCGTGATCGCGTTCGGTGGTGGGACCGTCACGCGGAAGGACGTGCGAAGGCTCGCGCTCTCACGTGCGCTCGTGGTGACGTTGCGCGCACGCCCCGCGACGACGCTGGCGCGCGTCGGCGATCTCTCCGCCCGCCCCAACCTGAACGTCGGAGACCCTGCTGCGCGCGCACAGGAGCTGCTCACCGAGCGCGCTGCGGCGTACGCGGAGTGCCACGGGTCCTTCGCGACCGACGACCAGACCGTGGACGATCTGGTGGACGAGATCGCCGCGCTCGCGGAGCGGGATCCGGTCGTGGTGCCGCTCGGAGAGCGCACATACACCATCGATCTGGTGGCGAACGATCCGCGCGCGCTGTCGCTCGCGATCGCGGAGCTCGGCCCGAGCTCAATCATCACCGTGACGGACTCGAACGTGGCGCGCCACCGCAAGGACGCGCGAAAGGCTCTCTCCGCATCGCTCGCGATCCGGGAGCACGACGTCATCCTGCCGCCGGGCGAGGAACAGAAGACGATGGTCAGCGTGTCGGCGATCTGGGACGCGGCGCTCGGCGCAGGCGTGGACCGCGATGTCGTCGTGCTCGCATTCGGCGGCGGCGTGGTCGGCGACATGGCAGGGTTTGCGGCTGCGACACTCCTGCGCGGTGTGCGCTTCGTGCAGGCTCCGACCACGTTGCTCTCGATGGTGGATGCGTCGGTGGGCGGCAAGACGGGGTTCGATCATCCCACCGGAAAGAACCTGATCGGCGCGTTCTGGCAGCCGAGCGCCGTCGTGGTCGACCTCGGGCACCTCACGACGCTCCCGCCAAGACAGGCGATCTCCGGCTTCGCCGAGATCGTGAAGATCGCGCTCTCCCATGACGAAGCCCTCTTCTCCACCCTGGAGGAGAAGGTCGATACCTTGCTCACCGGCGACCTCGACGCCCTCCTGCCGATCGTCCGCCGCGCCATCGAGCTGAAGGCCGAGATCGTGATGCACGACGAGCGCGAGAGCGGATCCAGGGCTATTCTCAATTTGGGACATACACTGGGGCATGCTCTGGAGACGTTCGGCGACTACAGGCGCTGGCTTCATGGGGAGGCCGTGGCGCTGGGTCTGGTCGCGGAGCTACGCGTCACACGCGCGTTGGGCCTCGCCACGGAGGCGCCGATCGCACGCGTGGCGGCGCTGCTGCACAAGTTCCATCTTCCGACCGAGATCGACGCTGCGACACTGCGGCGTGCGCTCGGCCACGTGAGCAGCGACAAGAAGCGGGTGGGCGATTCTCTGGCCCTCCCCGTCGTGACGACGGTCGGCCAGGCGGCGATCTCGAAGGTCCGGATGGATGCGTTTTTCGCGGCGGTCGATGCGCTGAAGGACGCTTGAGCTGAGCTCCGCGGCAAACTAGTTCGCGACTTTTTTGGATCTACGCCGGGAGGCAAGTACTCTTCCTAGAGCCGGTACCTCCCTTGGTGCCTGGCTGGCTTTGAAGGAGGATTGAGATGGACCGCTTCTGGATGCGAACCGTGGTCGGCGGCTTGACGGCGAGCGCAATCGGCGTTCTCAGCTCTGGGTGCGGGCACAACGACTCGACGCTGTTTATCCAAGGTGTTTTGGCGCCGCCTCCGAGGACGACAGGGGAGTGCCTCTACACGCCGTCCGCCACAGCCGCGCTGAGCTTCGGCGGAACCTTCGACGTCGGGATCGCGAGCTCCTACGGCGCGGTCCTCCAGCTGGGAAACCAGATGGTGCAGCGCGGGCCGTCCGGGCCCGGCTCCGATCCGGTCCACACGGAGACCTCGCGCATCGTCATCAACGGCGCAGAGGTCACGGTCTCTGACACGGATGGGACCCAGCGCGGCAACTTCACCAGCGTCGCCTCGTCCTTCGTCGATGTTGGCTCGGCGGGCACCGCCGGTCTCGGTTCGGTCGGAATCGTGGCGATCGACGCGCCAACGGCATCCACGCTCTGCGATGATTTCCCGTCCATACAGACTCGCAAACAGCTGGTCCTCAAGATCAAGGCCTTCGGCAAGACCCTCGGCGGAACGGACGTCGAGTCCCAGGAGTTCACCTTCCCCGTCGAAGTGTGCAAGGGCTGCCTCGTCGACCGCACCTCCCCCTGCGTGACGCCCATGGGCGGAACTGCACCCGATGCGACCAAGGGCAATCCTTGCCAAGAGGGCGCAGACACTGCGATCAACTGCGTGGCCTGTCATGGTGAATTCCCCGCGATCTGCAACGACACCCCCACCGCACCCGCGAACCTCGTGGCGTACAAGGGCGCGTGCGCTGCACGCCTTACTCCGTGACCTCACGGCGCGAGGCTTGAGTCTCTCTGTGTGACGTGTACCCTGGCGGCTCGCCCCATGAGTCGCCGCGTCGCCGAGATCAACATCGCTGGACAGTCCTACAAGGTCACGAGCTCGGCCGAGCCGGAGGAGCTCGAGCGCCTCGCCGCCGCCGTGTCGGAGCGCGTGGCCGCAGCGACCCCTCCGGGCCGAGCGGTGACCCCCCAGGCCATGCTGCTCGCCGCCATGTCCCTCGCCCACGATCTCGAGGAGGAGCGCGCGAAGCGGCAGGGCCTCGAGCGGCGGATGCGCGACTGGCTCCGCCGCGTCCTGGTCCGGATTGACGACGCGATGGAAGGAACCGAGCACGCCGAGGACCGCGCGGGCGACCGATCCCATCCCGCCGATCACTGAGTGATGTCCCGCCTCCCTGCCGTGGCGACAGACCCGACGTTTCACGTGAAACAGTCCGGCCTGGCGTATCTGGCCGACGAGCTGGCGGCGCTCCGCTCGGCCGGGCTGCTCAGGCAACGGACGGCACCGACCGAGGCCTCGGCGCTGACGTTCTGCTCGAACGACTATCTCGGGCTCTCTGGAAGACCAGGCCCCGATGGCCACGCCGGGGGCGCTGGGGCCTCGCGGCTGGTGCTGGGCGATCGTCCCGAGCATCACAAGCTCGAGGATGACTTTGCGCGGTTCCTGGGACGCGAGGGGTCGCTGCTCTTTCCGAGTGGCTACGCCGCGAACGTGGGGCTCCTGTCCGCCCTCGCATCACGCGGCGATCTCGTGATCAGCGATGCGCTCAATCACGCGAGCATCGTCGATGGCGCCCGGCTCTCGCGCGCCACCGTTCGCATCATCCCGCACCTCGACACAGGCGCCGTGGCGGATGCGCTGCGTGATCGGTCGGCGTTCGGCCGTGCCTTCATCGTGACCGAGTCGTACTTCAGCATGGATGCGGACAGCCCGGACCTGGTCGCTCTGACGGCGCTCAGCCGCAGGTTCGACGCGGCCTTGCTGGTGGACGAGGCACATGCGCTCGGCGTGCTGGGCCCTCAGGGCCGCGGCCTGTGCATGGAGCCGTCCGTGGGCGCGGACGCCGTCGTCGGCACGCTGGGCAAGTCGTTCGGGGCTGCTGGCGCCATCGTCGCGGGTTCGGAGCTGCTCCGAACATGGCTCTGGAACCGGGCGCGGTCGTTCGTGTTCACCACGGGCGTCAGCCCGGCGATCGCGGCCCACGCCACGCGAAACCTGGCGGAGGTGGAGGCGGCGAACGACCTGCGAGCCACAGTGCTGGTCCGGGCGGAGCAGCTCCGGGCCGGGATGCGAGCGCTGGGGCTCTCTCCGTGGGGGTATGGTCCCATCGTGCCCTGGGTGCTCGGCCCGCCCGAGATGGCGCTCGACGCAGCGGCCAGGCTCCGTGCCGCGGGGGTGCTCGTCCAGGCGATCAGACCCCCGACGGTCCCCGCAGGCACTGCCCGGTTGCGCTTCACCGTCACCGCCAGGCACACGGCCGAAGACGTGGACGGCCTGCTTGCGGAGATCGCCCGCGTGCTGCCATGCCTGCCTCGCTGATCGTGTTCACGGGCACCGGCACGGGCATCGGGAAGACATTCCTGGCCGTCGCGACCGTGCGCGCGTGGGCGCGCTCAGGCGCCGCCGTGATCGGCTACAAACCCGTCGAATCCGGCATCACGCGCATCGAGGAGACCGACGGCTACCTCCTGGAACAGGCGTCCACGTTTCACGTGAAACATCCACTCCCCGTCATCCGGCTCGCCCGACCGGTGAGCCCCCACGTGGCCGCGCGCGCCGAAGGGGTACGCATCGACCTCACCGCCATCCGGGTAGCCGTGGAGAGCGCCCGGGCCTCGGCGGCGGATGGCGTGGTCGTGGAGCTCCCGGGCGGGCTCTTCTCTCCGATGACGGACAGTGAGCTCACGGTCGATCTGCTCGCGGGGCTCGCTGCTGATGCCGTCGTGCTCGTCGCGCCGGACAGGCTGGGCGTGCTTCACGAGGTCCTCTCGACGACCGAGGCGGCGCGCGCACGCGACATCGCGATCACCCATGTCCTGCTCAGCCCCACGCGCGCACCCGACGCCTCGAGTGGAACGAACGCGGCGGAGCTCCGCGCCTTCCTGCCCATACCCATCATCGACGCAGCGCCGTTCGGTGACGCCGCCCCGGCATCCGTTGCAGACCTGGTTCGCTCGTTCTCTCGCTAGGAGGCCACGCGGCCGCGCTCCAGACGGATGGTCCGGGAGGCCACCTCGGCCGCGAAGGCCTCGTCGTGCGTGACGACGATCACGATCGAGCCGTTGCCCGCCTCCTCACGCACGACGTCTCTCAGCCGGAGGCAGCCAGCTGCATCCAGGCCGGTCGTGGGTTCGTCGAGCAGCAGGAGCCGCGGGCCGTGGATCAGGGAGCGGGCGAGGGCGACGCGCTGACGCTGGCCTCGCGAGTACGTCCGAAAGGGGCGCTCGAGGAACGCGGTGAGCTCGAACCTGGTGATGGCGCTCGCGACCGCCGCCGCCGGGTCCACATCGTAGAGGCGCGCCGCGAGCTCCAGGTTCTCGCGGCCAGTGAGGTCGGCGTAGCAGAGGGAGTCGTGCCCGAGCCATCCGAGGCGCGCGCGGATCTGCTGCGGGTTGCCACCGACGGCTCCATGGGAGACACGGCCGGACGTCGGTCGAGCAAGCGTGCCCACGATCGAAAGCAGGGTCGACTTGCCCGAGCCATTCGCCCCGATGACCGCCGTCACCACGGACGGCGGGAAGGCCGCGCTGACGGAAGCGAGCGCACGCACGGGGCCGAACGACTTCGACACCTGGGTGAGGACCACTCCTTCGGGCGGGACGAGCGGCGCGGGCACAGGCACCAGGGGATCAGACCATGAACGCGCCGCGGATGCGCCATTCTATGCGACGTGTCGCCAGGCTGAGATCACTTTACACCGTAAAGTAACGGCCGGACTCTTCTCGTTCCCCGCGAGGCTCATGCTATCGTGGACACATGACCGCGGCGCCCGCCGTCCATCACGACGAGCTCCCCTCTATCCAGAAGCTGCGACAAGCCGTCGAGGGTGCGCTCGAAGGTAAGCCAGACGTTGTCGAGCTGGCGCTCATTGCGCTGCTGGCGAAAGGGCATCTCTTGATCGAAGACGTGCCAGGCGTCGGCAAGACCACGCTTGCGCGCGCGCTGGCCCGTGCGGTCGGCGGGGACCTTCGTCGTGTGCAATTCACGAGCGATCTCCTGCCGAGCGACGTCATCGGCGTCTCTGTCTTCGACCAGCGCACCAGCCAGTTCGTCCTGCGCCAGGGCCCGGTCTTCGGCAACGTCCTCCTCGCCGACGAGATCAACCGCGCAAGCCCACGCACGCAGTCCGCGTTGCTCGAGGCCATGAACGAGGCGCAGGTCTCAATCGATGGTCAGACGCTTCCGCTGCCGGACCCGTTCTTCGTCATCGCCACGCAGAACCCGCAGGACTTCGCCGGCACGTTCCCGCTCCCGGAGTCGCAGCTCGATCGCTTCCTGCTCCGCGTGCGCATCGGATATCCGCCGCCGCAGGTCGAGATGCGTCTCCTCCTCGACGGCAACACCGACACGGTGCGTGAGGTCCCGATCGTGCTGGACCCGAAGAAGCTCGTCGCCCTGCAACGGCAGGTGGCGCGCGTCACGATCGACGGCGCCCTTGGCAGCTACCTCGCAGCGATCATCCAAGCAACGCGCACCTCCCCGGTTCTATCGCTAGGTGCGTCCACCCGCGGCGCCATCGCCCTTGCCAACGCAGCGCGCGCACGCAGCGTGCTACGCGACCGCAACTTTTGCATCGCAGATGACATCCACGACCTCGCGATCCCCGTGCTTGCCCACCGCATCCGCCTCTCCACGCACGCAGACGGCTTCCTTCCGTCGCGTGACGAAGCAGAGAACGCGATCCGTGAGCTCGTCGCCCGCATCCCTGTTCCGCTCTAGCCGGAGCTAACGCAGTGCCCGCTCCCCCTTCACGCAGCGCCCGTGTGCAAAGCAGTCTGCAGCTCGCCGCGCCGAACGCGGGAGTGCGCCGGGAGAGCGCGCGCCTCCGCGTGTGGAACAGCCTCAAGCCGCCGCGGCGTCTGAAGTTCACGCGCGAGGGGAAGTTCTTCATCGGCATCACGGTCGGCGTCGGCTTCGCCGCGGTGAACACTGGCAACAACTTGCTCTATCTCATGCTCGGCTTGCTCCTGGCGCTCATCGTCGTGAGCGGCGTCATGAGCGAGCTGTCGCTGCGAGAGCTCACCGTCGTGCGCCGCCTTCCGATGCGTGCGCAGGTGGGCCGCCCACACCTCGTCGAGATAGAGGTCTTCAATCACAAGGGCAGGGTGCCGTCGTACGCGATCGAGGTGGAAGATCTGCGTGCAGGACAGCCCGCGGACAAACGCTGCTTCTTCCTGAAGATCAGCCCGAAATCCGCTCAGGTCGCCGCGTATCGGCGCACGCCGCAGCGTCGCGGCATCGACAAGCACACGGGCTTTCGCATCGCGACCCGCTTTCCATTCGGCCTCTTCGAGAAGTCCCGCGAGGTGCCCGCCGACGGCGAGCTCATCATCTATCCCGCGGTGGACTCCGTGCAGCTCCCGCCCTCTCCCCCAGGAATGAAGAACGGCGGCGAGGCCTCCGCCGGCAAGGGCCACGGCGATGACTATGTGGGTCTGCGCCTGCTCCGCGAGGGGGAGGACCCGCGCGACGTGCACTGGAAGAAGAGCGCGGCGATGGGCCAGCTAGTCATGCGCGAGCGCGCGCGCGAGTCTCGGCCCGACGTCGTGGTGCCGCTCGATGTCACGCGCGCGGATGATGCGCCCGACGACTGGGATGCGATGTTCGAGCGACGCATTCGCGAGGTCGCCTCACGCGCGGTCGCACATCTTCGCCGCGGCGACGTGGTGACGATCCGCACGAGCCACGGTGAGCGCGCGCGCGCCGACAAGTCGATCGGCGCAGACCCGCTTCTCCGCTACCTCGCGCTCCTCGGCCCGCACCGCGTCGCAGGCGCGACAGTGAAGCGTGCGAGCGAGAATCCACCGGCCAGTCCGACGGAAGAGCCCGCGGCCGGCGCGAACCAGGGAGCGGCCGAATGAGATTCGGTCTGGTCCACCGCATCATGACCGACGCCCTCGCGGCGCTGGGCGTCCTCGCGATCGTCAGCACGCAGGCAATGTCGCCGTGGGCAAACGTGGTGGTGCTCGTCGGCCTCGGCCTCGCGCTCGCGGTGCCGGAGAGCTTCCAGCCGAAGAACGCCATGCGGCAGTTCGCGACGTTCGCGCCCATGCTGCTCTTCGTGGTGCAGGTGTCGCGCCTGATACTCGGGCGCTCCGTGCTCGACGTCGTCGTGGAGTTCGCGGCGCTCCTG
This sequence comes from Myxococcales bacterium, assembly GCA_025355005.1. GTDB lineage: Bacteria > Myxococcota_A > Polyangia > Polyangiales > Polyangiaceae > JANXLV01. The sequence continues at coordinate 18,104 of JANXLV010000034.1, forward strand.
CAGGTCCTTCGCGTGTCCACGCGCCGTGGTGCCCAGCACGACCAGCAGATCATCGTGCTCGCGCTCCTGCACTTCGTGGCGGGCACCGTGCTGGGCGGCGGTATCACGTACGGCGTGTGCTTCCTGGGCTTCCTGATCGTCGCGCCGGGCGCGCTGGTGCTCTCCCACCTGCGTCGCGAGGTCGAGGGCAACTACCGCCAGGGCGCCCGCGATCGAACCGGACTCCCGGTGGACGTCCCACGCATCCTGCGCAGCCGCCGCGTCGTTGGTCGCGGCTTCCTGGCAGCCACCTGCCTCATGGCGCTGCCGATCTTCGTCTTCACGGCGGCGCTGTTCCTCATGTTCCCGCGCGTCGGGCTCTCGCTGCTCCTCATCGACCGGCGCGGCGGCGACAAGATCGGCTTCAGCGAGCAGATCGATCTGAACGACGTCGGTGTGATGCGATCAAACCCCGACATCGCGCTTCGCTTCGATGTCTCCAACCTGCCTGACCCGCCACCGGCGCGCCTCATCGTGCGCTTCCGCGGCACTGCGCGCGACACGTACGGCGGCCACATGTGGTCGCGCTCCGCGAGCGACCGGAAGCTCGATCGCATCGGCGGCGACTACCTCGCGCTCTCGCGCATGAACCGGCCGACGGATCGGAAGTTCACGATTGACCTCGAGCCCATCGATCCGCAGGTAATCTTCCTGCCGCCGAAGACCGTCTCCATGTGGGTTCGCAAGCCGCCCCAGGCCGCGCTCGGCGATCCATTCTCCATCGTTCGCGCGCCCGAGGGAGAGCTGCGCTACGGCGGCAACGACGTGCGCGGCCTCCACTACGAGGCCTTCGTCACGACGGACGCAGAGCCCATCATAGAGGATCTGCCGGCCCCGGAGCGCGCGCGCTACCTGCAGCTCCCTGCCGACTTCCCGGGGCGGGTGGGCCAGCTCGCGCACCAGTGGGCAGACGACCAGCCCACCGATCAGCTCAAGGCCAAGGCCATCGAGGAGCACCTGAAGAAGGAGTTCCGCTACGATCTGTCGCGTCCGTCGGGCGGCAAGTCGGAGCCCATCGACGACTTCCTCTTCAACTCGCGCGCCGGTCACTGCGAGTTCTTCTCCACGGCCATGGCGCTCATGCTGCGCGAGGTCGGGATCCCGTCACGCAACGTGATGGGATTTTTGGGTGGAACATACAACCATTTCGGCCGCTACTACGCCGTGCGCCAGGGGGATGCGCACTCATGGGTCGAGGCCTACATCGAGGGCTCGCGCGGGTGGGTCACGTTCGACCCCACGCCCACCGCAGGCGCCCAGCCGCGCGAGGAGCGCGCCGGGACGTACGTCTACGTGCGCGACTTCATCGAGGCGCTATCGCAGCGCTGGAACCGCTACGTCGTCGGCTACGATCTCAGCACGCAGCACAACATGCTGCAGGGCGCGCGCGACTCGTACAACGCGTTCCGGCACCGCACGCAGCTCGATCGCGGCGTGGCGGGCGCAGTCACGAAGCCGTCGATCATCGGCGTCCTCATCGCGCTGTTCTCCATCGGCGCGTACGCACTCTGGACGCGTCGCAAGAAGAAGAAGCCCGTCCTCGTGGACCGCACGGAAAAGGAAGAGCGAGAGGCGCAGCGCCAGGAGGCCGTGGCTTCGCTCTACCGGAGCCTCGAGCTGGTGATGGCAGCGCATGGCATCAGCCGACCCGCGTCGCTGCCACCGCTGCGTCACGCAGAGCAAGTGGAGAGCTCCGAGCACCCGCTCGGCAAGGACGTGTTCGAGCTCACGAACGAGTACATCGAGCTTCGCTTCGGCGGCCGCACGCTCACCGACACGGCCCGGAAGGAGTTCGAGCGCCGCGTGAAGGAGCTACGCGGCAGGAAGCCGCCGGAGCCGCGCCCTGCAGAGAGCGCCGCAGCCGCAGCTCCCTGACTGAGCGTCAGCGTCAGTTCGTCACGCGTGCCTTGAACGTCAGCTCGGTCCCGGCGACATCCGCCTCGATGACCGTGCCGGGCAGGAACTCTCCTCCAAGCACGCGCTTGGCCACGGCGTCCTCGAGCAGCTTCACGATGGCGCGCTTCAGCGGACGTGCGCCGTACTGCGGATCCCAGCCTGCCTCCGCGATGAGCGCCTTGGCCTTGGGCGTCAGCGTGATCGACAGCTCACGGCGAGCGAGACGCTGCGAGAAGCCCTGCAGCTGAATGTCCACGATGTGCTCGAGGTCCTCGCGCCGCAGGCTCTGGAACACCACCATCTCGTCCAGGCGGTTCACGAACTCCGGACGAAACGCCTTCTTCACCTCGTCGATGACGGCCCTGCGAAGGAGCTCCTTCTTGTCCTCTGGTGGCAGGTTCTGCCTCTCCTCGATCAGCGCCGCCTGCGCGGAGCCGATGTTGGAGGTCATGATGATCACCGTGTTCTTGAAGTTCACGGTGCGTCCCTGTCCGTCCGTGAGGCGCCCATCGTCGAGCACCTGCAAGAGCACGTTCCACACATCCTGGTGTGCCTTCTCCACCTCGTCGAACAGGATGACGGAGTAGGGACGACGACGCACTGGCTCCGTTAGCTGCCCGCCCTCCTCGTAGCCGATGTAACCGGGCGGCGCGCCGATGAGCCGCGCCACGGAGTACTTCTCCATGTACTCGCTCATGTCGAGGCGGATCATCGCGCGCTCGTCGTCGAAGAGGAACTCCGCGAGGGCCCGCGCGAGCTCCGTCTTGCCCACGCCCGTGGGTCCCAGGAAAAGGAAGCTGCCTATGGGCCGCTTGTCGTCGCCGAGGCCCGCGCGCGAGCGGCGTACGGCGTTCGAGACCGCGGTGATCGCCTCTTGCTGGCCGACCACGCGCTGATGCAGCCGCTCCTCCATGTTGAGGAGCTTCGCCATCTCGCCCTCGAGCATCTTGCTGACGGGCACGCCCGTCCACTTGGAGATGATCGCGGCGATGTCCTGGTCCGTGACCTCCTCGCGCAGGTAGGAGTGCTTCTCCTGCACCTTGGCGAGCGTTCGCCGCAGCTCCTCCACGTGCTTCTCCAGCTCGGGCAGCTTGCCGTAGCTGATCTCCGCGGCCTTGCCGAGGTCGCCCTTGCGTTGCGCTAGCTCCGCATCCTGTCGGAGCTTCTCGATCTGCGGCTGCGTGGCCTGCAGCTTTTCGATCACTTCCTTCTCGCGCTGCCACTGCGCGCGCATGCCCGAGGCCTCTTCGGTGAGGTCCGCGAGCTCGCTGCGAAGGGCCGCAAGACGCACCTTGCTGGCCTGATCACGCTCCTTCTTGAGCGCCTCTTGCTCGATGGACAGCTGCATGATTCGGCGCGTGACGGCGTCGATCTCGGACGGCATGCTGTCCACTTCCATCTTGATCTTCGCGGCGGCCTCGTCCACCAGATCGATCGCCTTGTCAGGCAAAAAGCGCTCCGTCACGTACCGGTCCGAGAGCGTCGCCGCTGCGACGAGCGCGGCATCCTGGATGCGGATTCCGTGGTGGACCTCGTATCGCTCCTTGAGACCGCGAAGGATCGCGATGGTGTCTTCCACTGTCGGCTGCGACACGAACACGGGCTGGAAGCGGCGCTCCAGCGCGGCGTCCTTCTCGATGCGCTTGCGATACTCGTCCAGCGTGGTCGCGCCGATGCACCGGAGCTCACCGCGCGCGAGCGCCGGCTTGAGCAGGTTCGCCGCATCCATGGAGCCTTCGGCCGCGCCGGCTCCCACGATGGTGTGGATCTCGTCGATGAAGAGGATGATGGATCCAGCGCCCGCCTCGACCTCCTTCAACACCGCCTTCAGGCGATCCTCGAACTCGCCGCGGAACTTGGCGCCGGCGACCAGCGCGCCCATGTCGAGCGACACCAGGCGCTTGTTCTTCAAGGACTCGGGGACGTCGCCAAGGACGATGCGCTGCGCGATACCCTCCACGATCGCGGTCTTGCCCACGCCAGGCTCACCGATGAGGACCGGGTTGTTCTTGGTGCGGCGAGAGAGCACCTGCATCACACGACGGATCTCCTCGTCGCGGCCGACGACGGGGTCTGTCTTCTTCTTGCGCGCCGCCTCCGTCAGGTCGCGGCAGTACTTGTCCAGGGCCTGGAACCTCTGCTCGGGATCGCGGTCGGTCACGCGCTGCGCGCCGCGCACGGAGGCGAGGGCAGCGAGGAGCTTGTCGTAGGTGATGCCGCCAGCGAGCTCGAACACGGCCATCAGCTCGCGATCGAACTTCGCCATCGCGAGCACCAGGTGCTCCACGGAGATGAAGTCGTCCTTCAAGGCCTTGGCCTCGTCCTCGGCCTTGCGCATGACCTCCAGCGTGCGGCGATGCAGTCCAGGCTCCGCGCCGCCAGACACGCGCGGCAGCCCTTCTACACGACGCGTGATCTCGCGCTCGAGCAGAGTCAGATCCGCGCCCGCCTTCTGGAGCAGCGGACCGCCGACGCCTCCGTCTTGCGCGAGCATCGCGACCAGCATGTGCTCGGGGATCACTTCCGGATTGCCACGGCGGCTCGCAGCGTCGAGCGCGACGCGCATGGCTTCCTGGCTCTTGGTGGTCATTCGGTCGGAGCGCATGCATCTTGCTTAAGCACCCAATAGAGGCTGGCAAGGCGCGAAAAGACGCGCAAAACCCGCGCGGCCGATCTCCGCTCAGCTCCGTTCAGGCTCGCTTCAGGTCACTGCTGGAATGGAACGCACTCGCCGTCCGCGTTGGACCAGAGCTGCGTCACCTCACGCGCGCCCACCTGCACGGGGTGGTTGCAGAGGTCGGCGATCTCGCCGCCATTCTTCGACACGTCGCCGTCGCTGAGCCAACCGGCGGCAGACACCGGATCGGTCACCATCTCGGTGAGCTCGTGGGAGATGGCAAACGTGCTCCGGCCCTTGTCGCACGGGGGCATGATCATGTACGGCTCCCGTCCGTCGTGCGCGTGATACCCGCCCTCGTCGGTGCACGTGGTGCTCACGTAGTCCGCGCGATGCGAGAGATCCACGTTCAGGCCGTCAGGCAGGAACACGACATAGGCATCCGCGCCGGCCACGCCCGGAAACGCCGGCTCCGTCGCGGTGCCATTCACGATCGTGTTGATGCGCAGGTCGAGGTCCTGGATGGCGATCAGCCCCTTGTCGATCTGCACGAGCTCGGGTGGCGCCAGCGCGGCGCGCGGCACGGTCACGGAGGCGAGGAGCGTCCCCTCTCTCACGCCGTACTGCTGGAGTGTCTTCCAGTAGTCACTCGTCACGAGCCAGCGAACGAACTCGTCCTGCTCCGGCGCTCGGTCCTGGCCCGGATTGCCTACGTAGATGATTCGCAGCGTGACGCTGGGCAGGATGGTTCCGTTGTGAGCCGAGAGTCGATCGAGCTCCGTGCTCTGTTTTGCGGGGGGCGTCGGCGTGTTCACGCCGTAGGTTTCCTGCGTGGCGGTGCTGGAGCCATCGGAGCTGCGCACGCTGCCGCCACATGCTGCAGTCAGCATGACGAGCGACCCGAGACCCGCGCCGAGCGCGAGTGTACGCAACACTCCCCGCATCATCCGATGCAACCGCGTTCCTTCCGTCTTGTCGAGCCCCGTGGAGCCACTGAAGAGACGAGTGTTGGAAGCCAGAGGCACAGTCACAAGGCAATGCATCGCCTGGACCAACCGCCTGGCAACCGCCTGGCAACCAGGGGGGATGCCCCGCCCGCCACACCACGCGTCAGCGTCCTCGCCGTTTTGCGCGGTTTGTCGGTGAGAAACTTGGGCGCGTGCATACGCCATCTCACACGACCGCACCGCCACACACGGGTCATGCGTGCGCATGTGCACGTCTCAAATGCCCGGCGATCGTCAGTCCGGTGTCGCTCTCGACTGTGCGGCTAGATGTCCAGGTTGCGGACGTTGAGCGCGTTCTGTTCGATGAACTCGCGGCGTGGCTCGACCTGATCGCCCATGAGAATGGAGAAGATCTGGTCGGTCTGAACGGCGTCGTCCAGGCGCACCTGCAGCATCACGCGGGCGTTCGGATCGAGCGTGGTCTCCCAGAGCTGCTCAGGGTTCATCTCGCCGAGACCCTTGTAGCGGGTGAGATTCCAGCCCTTGTGCCCGCGCGCGTCGATGAACGCCCAGAGCGCGTCGGCGTCTGCGAGCTCGGTCTCTTTCGCGGTCGCGCCGGTCCCGGTCTCGTCGTCCGCATCACCCTTCTTCACGACCTTCGCGAAGTAGGGCGCGGGACCGATGGAGCGAACGTCCTGCTCGATCGCATACAGCTCTTCGTACTCGGCGGACTCGACGAGGTTCCAGTCGATGGTCACCGGACGTGCGGCAGACCCGGTGCGCGGCGTGATCGTGATGGTGGCCGCGCCGTGCTCGGTCTCCCAGCCCACGTCGATGCCGAGGGGGAAGATGTCCGGATAGAGCTGCTCGAGGCGCGCGCGGATGAGCGGCACCGCGGTCTCCACCTTCTTGCGCTCGCGGAGCTCGTTCTTGCCGAGGCCCGACGCACGGATGACCGCGGCGACGATCTGCGCGTCCGCGCGGCGATCGATGCGCTGAAGCGCCTTGCGGAAGGTACGAAGGCGCTCGGCCAGACGGACCAGCGGCTCACCGGAGAGGGTGGGGCCCCTGGACGCGCGCACGGCGAGGCCGTCCACGCCCTGCTCCAGGAAGAAGCGATCCAGTGCGCCCTGGTCCTTCATGTAGAGGGCCTTCTTGCCGCGCCACACGCGATAGAGCGGGGGCTGTGCAATATACAAGTATCCGCGCTCGATGATCTCCGGCATCTGCCGGTAGAAGAACGTGAGCAGCAGCGTGCGGATGTGGCTTCCGTCGACGTCGGCGTCGGTCATCAGCACGATCTGGTGGTAGCGCAGCTTGTTGATGTCGAAGCTGCCGCCCTGCTCCGGCGTGCCGATGCCGCAGCCGAGCGCGGTGATGAGCGTGCCGATCTCCGCGGAGCCGAGCATCTTGTCCAGGCGCGCGCGCTCGACGTTGAGGATCTTTCCGCGGAGCGGCAGGATGGCCTGGAACTTCCGATCACGACCTTGCTTCGCGGAGCCGCCGGCGCTGTCTCCCTCGACGATGTAGAGCTCACACTGCGCGGGATCCTTCGATTGACAGTCGGCGAGCTTGCCGGACAGCGTCGTGTAGTCCATCGCGCTCTTGCGCACGACCTCACGCGCCTTGCGCGCGGCCTCGCGTGCCTTCGCGGCAAGGACGGCCTTCTCCATGATCTTGCGCGCGGTGCTCGGGTTCTCCTCGAAGAACTGACCGAGCTTGTCGGTGACGACGTTCTCGACCACGCTCTTCACTTCGCTCGTGACCAGCTTGTCCTTGGTCTGCGAAGAGAATGACGGGTCCGGGATCTTCACGCTGATGACGGCGGTGAGGCCTTCGCGAATGTCCTCGCCCGTGAGGCCGTTCTTGACCTCCTTGAAGAGGTTCGCGCTCGCGCCGTAGTTGTTGAACACGCGGGTGAGCGCGCCCTTGAAGCCCGTGAGGTGCGTGCCGCCGTCCTTGTTGTGGATGTTGTTCGTGTACGGGAAGATCTGCTCCGCGTACGACGAGTTCCACTGGAGCGCGAGCTCGACGACCATGGGCGCGCCGCCCGCCTCGGGCACCTGCTCGGCCAGGATGTAGACGACCTTGTCGTGGACGGGCTCCTTCGCCTTGTTCAAGAGCTCGACGAACTCACGCACGCCGCCCTGGTATTCGAAGACCTCCTTGCGCCCCTCGCCGCGCTCGTCCGTGAGCGTGATGACGAAGCCAGCATTCAGGAAGGAGAGCTCACGCAGACGGTTGGCGAGGATGTCGTAGCTGAACTCCGTGATCGTGAAGATCTCGGTGTCGGGCTTGAAGGTGATCTTCGTGCCCTTCTTGTCCGTGTCGCCGATGATCTCGATCTTGGAGACCGCAGCCCCACGACGGTACTCCTGGAAGTGCACGTGCCCGTCGCGACGGATCTCGAGCTTCAGCTGCTCGCTCACCGCGTTCACTGCGCTGACGCCGACGCCGTGAAGTCCTGCCGAGACCTTGTAGCTGGAGTGGTCGAACTTGCCGCCGGCGTGGAGGATGGTCATGACGACCTCCGCCGTGTCGATGTCGTGTCCGAGCTTCTTCGACATGTCCGCGTGGCGACCGACGGGAATTCCGCGGCCGTTGTCCTCGACCGTGATGCTGCCGTCGAAGTGGATCGTGACGTTCATCAGGCTGCAGAAGCCGCCCAGGTGCTCGTCCACCGCGTTGTCGACGACCTCCCACACGAGGTGGTGGAGGCCGGAGCCGTCGTGAACGTCGCCGATGTACATTCCGGGCCGCTTGCGCACGGCCTCCAGTCCCTCGAGGACAGTGATGCTCTCGGTGCCGTAGTTGGCGGCCGGGGCGGCACTCGGAGAAGCCACCGTCGCGGTCGTGGAGCTCGGTTCAGTCATGTTCGTTTGATTAGGCCGTTTGAGGGGAGCCCGATTTGCGCGTTTGATCAGCACGCTGCGGGAAATGCCGTTCCAACCCCCTCTGGACCAGCCCCAGAATCCTACCCGAAACGGGGCCTCTCCGCAAGCGAACCCGGCGCCCAAATTGTTGTCATTTCGTCACTTTACCGTGTGCGACAGTGGCCTGCTCCGCCGTTTCTGGGGAACGTGCTGTGCGACGCGCTCCAGGGGCTTTCCAGCGCGCATCGATCAGCCATCAACGAGGGCCGAGAGCACGCCGTCGCAAACCGTGTAATCCACACGTTCATCGGACCGCGCGATGTCGATCAGCTCCGGTCGCGTCGTCGTCAAGAGCACCTGTCCCTCCTGCGCACGCAGGAAGGAGAAGAGGGCGCGCGTGCGTTCGCGATCGAGCTCGCTCGACACGTCGTCCAGGAGAAGGATGGGACGGACGCCGCGCGCTGCGCCGATCTCCGCGATCTCAGCGGCCTTGAGCGACAGCACGATCGCCCGGTGCTGCCCCTGCGACGCCGTACCTCGCACCGGATGCAGAGCGACAGGGAGCGGCGCAGCCAACGTGGAGAATGCAGAGCGACCGGAGGGAGCGGATGCATGGGTGAGCGCCAGATCGTCACGATGCGGACCCTTGTTCGCGCTCCCCCTTCGCAGGTCGGCAGGCCGCAGCTCCGCAAGCACGCGACGGAGCTCCTCCGCTTCCTCGGGGCCCCCCGGTGCGTACGTCACCGAGAGCGCCATGCCGGGGCTGCCGATCTCACCAAACACCTTGCTCGCCCGTGCGCCGAGCTTCTCGGCTGCGCGTCTTCGATGCTCGCAGGTGGCAGCGCCGTGCTCCGCCATGAGCGCCTCCCAGTCACCGAGGTCCGACGCGCCGACGCCGCGCGTGGCGAGCACCTTCTGACGTGCGCGCATCGCGTGCGTGTATCGCCCGAGCGAGTCCAGCGCGACCGGCGCGCTGTAGAGCGCCACGCGGTCCAGCAAGCGTCGCCGCTCTGCGCTGGCCCCCATGGAAAGCGAGAGCTCGCCCGGATGGAAGACCACCACCGGCGACTGCACTGCGTACTCCGCCAGCGACGCAGGCCGCTTGTCGTCGATCTTCACGAGGCGGTGCCCCTTGCGCAGTGCGACCGTCTGGACGCGCGGTGAGCCGTCCTCGATGACGTGCGCGCGCACTGTCGCGATCGCTTCGTCGTCGCCTTCACGCGAGCCGTGGGCGAGCAGCTCGCTCAGCTTGCTCGTGCGGAAGCTCTTGGACGTGAGCGCTACGTAGAGCGCCTCGAGCACGTTCGTCTTGCCCTGTCCGTTGTCGCCAGAGAGCACCGTGAATCGCGGCCCGAGGCGAAGCGGCTCCCCGCGAAGATTGCGAAAGCCGCGCGCAGAAAGCTCACTGACGTGGAGGCTCCGCACGGCCATTCCGAACCCGGGCGCGCGCGCTCAGATGCGCATCGGCATGACGACGGCCAGGAAGTCGCTGCCTTCACGCTTCTGCGCCGTGGAGGGGCGCACCACGGCAGGATCGAGCTCACCGGAGAGCGCGAGCTCCACCTCGTCGTCGGTGAGAGCGGCTAGCACGTCCAGGAAGTACTTCGCGTTGAAGCCGATGGAGAGGTTCGGACCGGCGTAGTCGACGGGGAGCTCGTCGAAGCCCTCACCGCTCTCGGGCGACTCGCTGGTGATGCGCATCGTGCCCTTCTGCACCGCGACCTTCACGCCGCTCGTGCGCTCGCTGGAGGCGATGGAGACGGCCTTGAGCGCCTCGTGCAGACCGGAGCGAGACACGCGCACGATCTTGTCCGTGTTCTGCGGGATGACCTGCGAGTACGGCGGGAACTTCGCCTCGACGAGCTTCACGCTGAACGTGACACCGCCCGTCTGGAAGAAGGCCGAGGAGCCGCTCTCGATGATCGAGAGGGTGGCCTTGTCGCCGCCCTCCGCGATCGCCTCGTCGCAGAGCCTGCGCAGCTCGTTGATGGCCTTGAGCGGGATGAGCATGGACGTGGTCGCGTGCTTGCCGGGGACCTTGATCTCCATCTTCGACAGACGATGTCCGTCGGTGGTGACCATGCGCACCGTGTCGCCCTCCCACTCGAAGAGCGCTGAGTTCAGGTGCGCGCGTGTCTCGTCCGTGGAGATGGAGAAGTGGGTCTTGTCCATCAGCTCCTTCAGCGCCAGCACGTCCAGCGAGTAGCTGGGCGAGCCTTCCTGCGGCTGCGGGAGCGGCGGGAAGTCCTCACCAGGCACGCCGCGCAGCGTGTACCGACGGGCGGTTCCCTGAGCCTTCAGCGTGGTCTGTCCGTTGTCCTGGGTCGCGATCACGATGGGACCGTCGGGCATGTTCTTGATGCGCTCGAACAGATCCTTCGCGGGCACAGCGACGCTGCCAGGCTTGGCGATGGTGGCCTCGATCCGGCCGAGCAGACCGAGATACAGGTCCGTGGCCGCCAGCCGAAGCTGACCGTTGCCTTCGGCCGCCAGCAAGACGTTCGAGAGCACCTGCATGGTGCTCTTCTTTTCGGCGACCGCTTGCATGCGGTTCACCAGCTTCAGGAGATCTTTCTTCGCAGCAGTCAGCTCCACGGCACCCTCGCAGCTCCTTCATTCTCCTGGTTGCGTCTCGGGGTCAAGGGGCGCTGGACTCTTGGCTGCATGGTTCGGGTAAGGGCCGGTGAGGGTACCTATGGTTATCTCATAATAGAATATACTTAATCGTCGTCTTAGTAGGCCCTGTGGGAACCGGGGAAAACTCGGCAAAGGTTCGTTATCGCGAAGGAACTCCGCGTTTCGGGCTGTGGGCTGGGGCGGGAAAGGCGCGGGAGTAAGTCTGGGTAGGATAGAATCCCACGATTCCCCCGAGCCTTCCTCAGGCCTACCAGCAGGTGCACCCACAGGCTTCCGGGCAAGTTATCCAGAGCTCGAGCGTGCGTGTACCTGCGTGGCTGGGTGCCTCGATCACACGGGCACTGGTCACAGGCACTGGTCACACCGGGGCGGTCGGCGCGGGCGCAAAAGTAAGCGCGATCTGGTCGATGAGCTCACGTCGGGCGCGCGCATAGGTCTGCGGCCCGATGTCCCCGCGCTTGTGCGCGTCCTCGAGGCCCGAGAGCTCCGCGAGCAACTCCTTGCGGATGTCCTTCTGGTCCTTCTTGCGCGACTGCGAACGGCGGTCCCTCGCGCTCCGACCCTGGAGGGCCAGCGCGATGCCTGTTGCGAGCCCCACGACGGTCAAGGACGTCGCGATGTAGCGTCCGGGCCCCTGCGTCGGGAGATCGCGCAGCTCCACGTGTAGCGTCTTCAGGGGCGGCTCACCGCGGGCCAGCTGGCGCTCGCTCACGAGCACGCGCTGGCCCTGTCCGTCCGTGCGCGACACCGCGGGCGGAAAGCCCGTGGCACTGAACACCATCGACCTCGACGCCGGCGCCATGGTCCGCGCAGCCGCGAGGTGGGGAGGCATCCCTGCGTCGAAGAGCACCTGCGCCTCGCCGTCGTACGGGAGCTGCCAGCGGAACTCGATCTCGTGGCGGCCCGGCGTGAACGTGCCCTTCATCTTCACGCCGACCTTCTCGACGCTGTCCACGCCGGTGTCGGTCATGCCCTGCTGCGTGGAGAAGCCGGTGAAGTTCGAGGGCAGCGTGAGGATGACGTTCTCCGGCACCCACGTCACGGCGCCGAAATTCCAGACGCTGATGGCCTCCTGGATCTGCACGCGATCGTCCTTCATCTCGACGTAGACGATCGACTGCGTGACGATCAGCGCGCTCTCCACGTCATGCGTGACGGGGTACACGTGCAGCCTGACGCGCATGCCGTGCTTCTCCGGCAAGCGGAACGGATTGGCAGCGAACGTCGCGCCGTCGATGGGCACGGTGACGCGGTAGGCGATGTGGCTGTCGGTCTCCAGATGATCGAGGCGGAGCTCACCCTGCGCGTTCGCCTGTCGCACGACCTTCTTGCGGCTCTCGCCCTTGGCGACAGAGTTGTTCAGGATGCCGACAGTGACCATCGCATTCGGCAGGGGTTTTTCCGTGGGATCCACGATCTGCGCGACGATGACACCGGGCGGGAGATCCATCGCCTCTTCCGTCAGATCCGGCGGCGGCTCGAACATGCCGTTCGGCTGCTGACCGCCGTTGCCACCGGCAGCATGCGCCGCGTGCGGGTCTCCGCCAGCCTGAGCACCGGGATGTCCAGGAGGCATCCCTTGCCCATCGTCCTCACCCTCGTCGCCCAGCTGGATCGCGCCACCGGGACCGTGCGGTGATGCGATCGCCCCTGCTGCAGCGCCCCCAGCGCCCGCGGCGGCTGAAGCAGAAGAAGCAGACGAAGCGCCCGCGGGACCAGAAGCGGGACCAGAAGCGGGACCAGCCGCGCGCACATCCGTGGACGCGAGCGTGCTCGCAAGCAGAACGAGGAACGCGGGAACCACGAGCCTACGCATCGGTCGCGCCCTCCGTCTTGCTGGCTGTCTTGTCTGCATCGTCGCGTTCGAGTGGCTCGCCCGGTTCCGCTGTCGCCTCCGTGACGCGGGCCTCGGGCTCCGCCTTCTGCGCGGCCACCGATTCGGTCTTGCCGCGGAGCGGTGCTGCGCACTCCTTGCAGAACTTCGCGTCTGGCTCGTTGGAGGCCTTGCACGAAGGACAGGCTCTTCGGCCCGTTGATGCGCCGATCTCGAGCTTTGCGGGGTCGATGTCGAGG
>JANXLV010000052.1 GCA_025355005.1 Myxococcales bacterium
CCGCGAAGACGAGCCCGTATGCGAGCCCCTCGAACGACGACCGCATGCTCTCCACCTGACCGCGCACCTTGATGGTCGTGCCGCGCGGGAGCTTGTCTTTGGCCTCCGCGACGACGCGATCGACCTCCTTCGCGACGGAGCCCAGGTCCGCGCCATCCACGCTCATGAAGACGTCCAGCGTGGGCAGGGTGTCTGCGTGAGTAATGTTCGCGGGGCCGACGATGCGATGCACGTCTGCGATGTTCGACAGCATCTGCGACTCGCCGGACGGCGTGGAGAGCGGCGTGGCTCCGAGCGCCGCGAGCGAGTCCAGGCGGTACTGCGGCGTCTGCACTGCGACCAGGTACTGCACGCCGCGCGCACGATCCAGGAAGTAGCTGGGCGCGACCTGTCCGCTGGACGCGAGCGACGTGAGCAGGTCGGTCGCGACGTCGCGCTGCGTGAGGCCCACCTGGGATGCGCGCGCGCGATCGACGTCGATGCGCAGCTGTGGGAGGTCGAGCACCTGATGGATGTGCACGTCCGCGGCGCCAGGGATCTTCGCGAGCTTCGGTAGAAGCGCGCGCGCGAGATCGGCGTTCTTCGCCTGGTTCGACACGGGCCCGGAGATCTGGACATCGATCGGCGCGGCGATACCGAAGTTCAGCACCTGGTTCGAGATGTCCGGGGCCGCGAAATAGAACATCGTGTCGGGGTGCGCTTGTCGGAGCGCCTTCCGCAGGTCTCGCACGTACTCGTTCGTGGGACGCTTCTTGTCTACCGAGAGCGCGATCAGGATCTCACCGTCCGCGGTGGAGACGAGTGAGCCGTCGCTCGTGACCTGGTTGATGCTGCTGATCGGGATGCCCAGGTTGTCTACCAGGGTCTTGATGTCGCTGGCCGGGATCACGCGGCGGATGGTGGCCTCGATGTCGGCGAAGCGGTGCTCCGTCTCCTCGATGCGGGTGCCCGACGGCGCGCGCGCGTGCAGCTTGATGAGCCCAGCGTCGACCTCGGGGAAGAAATCCTGACCGACCATGGGCAACAGCGCCGCGGAGCCGACCGTGAAGATCGCGAAACCGCCGACGACGACCATGCGCGCTCCGAGCGCCCACGCGAGCGCATTCCCATACACCGTGCGGAACGCGTCGAAGCCGCGATTGAAGACGAGGTGGATTCGACCGAAGAAACCAGGGGCGCGCGGGTCAGCGTGGTCTTCCACTTCCTTCGCGAGGAGGTAGCGAACCATCGTGGGAACCAGTGTTCGCGAGAGGAGGTAGCTCGCGAGCATGGCGAACACGACGGACATCGCGAGCGGCAGGAACAACGAGCGCGCGGGCCCGGTGATGAACGCGACCGGCACGAACACGATGCAGATCGCGAGCGTGGATACGAACGCAGGAACGGCGATCTCCTGCGCGCCGTCCAGGATCGCGATCACCAGCGGCTTGTGCTTGCCGATGTTGCGATGGATGTTCTCGATCTCCACCGTGGCGTCATCCACCAGGATGCCGACGGCCAGCGCCATTCCACCCATCGTCATGACGTTGAGCGTCTGTCCCAGCGCGCCCAGGATGATCACGGACACCAGGATGGACAGCGGGATCGACACCACGACGATCACGGTGCTGCGCCAGCTACCCAGGAAGAGCAAGATCATCAGCCCCGTGAGCGCGGCGGACGTGGCCGCTTCCTTGAGGACGCCTTCGAGCGACGCGCGCACGAAGATCGACTGGTCGAAGAGGATCTCCGCCTTGAGCTCCTTCGGCACCGTGGCCATGGCGATGGGAAGCTTCTCCCTCACGCCGGACACGACGGCGAGCGTGCTCTCTCCGCTCGCCTTGTAGACGGGCATGAGGACGGATCTGCGCCCGCCCACGTGCACGATGGAGGTCTGCGGCGAAAAGCCGTCGCGTACCTGCGCCACGTCGCGGATGTAGACGGTGCGACCGTCAGGCGTGCTGCGGATGGGAATGGCGCCGAGCTCCGGGATTGTCTCCGGGCTCGAGTTGATGGAGATCGGGTACTCGATGTCGCCGATCTTCGACGTGCCCGTGGGCAGGATGAGGCTCTGCAGGTTGAGCGCGGTAGACACGTCCCGCGGAGAGAGCCCCCAGCCGGACAGCTTGCCCAGGTCCAGATCGATCATGACCTGGCGCTGCTTTCCGCCGAACGGATACGGCATCTGCACGCCGCGCACGGACGTGAGATGCGGACGCACGCCGATGATGCCCAGATCGAAGAGCTGCTGCTCGGGCAGTGACTCCGACGACAGCGCGACCTGCATGACCGCGACGTTCGACGCGCTGTACTTGATGATGAGCGGTGGCGTCGCGCCCGGCGGCAGCTGCCTGAGCGCGGTCTGTCCGATGGCCGTGATCTGCGCGACCCCAGCCTCCACCTTCGCCCCAGGCTGGAAGTAGACCTTGATGATCGCGATGCCCTGGATCGATTGGCTCTCGATGCGCGAGATGTCGTTGACGGTGGTGGAGAGGAAGCGCTCGAAGTTGCCGGTGATGCGCAGCTCCATCTCCTCGGGCGAGAGGCCCTGGTAGTTCCAGACGATCGCGACGACCGGGATGTCGATCTCCGGAAGGATGTCCGTGGGCATGCGCAGGATGGAGACCACGCCCATGATCGTGATGAGCATGGCCATCACGACGAACGTGTACGGACGCCTGAGCGCGAGCCGAACTATCCACACTGCGGGCGAGTCACCTTTCGAGACGCGCCAGGATCCAGCGCGACGCCGCCCATTTATCGGACCCTGCGCCCCCGACGTCCAACTTATTGCACCTGAGCTGCGGGACAGCGCTGGTGCCGCATCATTGCGTATTTCGCAATGGTGTTCGCCATATTTGGCCCATTATTGCGAACCCATCGCGACCGCATACTCGAGGCGCGATGGAGGCAATCATGGCGAGCACGAAGGGCGTGTCGAGCGACGTTGCGTTCACGGACACGGTGAAGGCGGTCCAGACCAGAATGGGGTCGCGCACAGCGTACGCGCGGATGGAGGCGAACGGCGGGTGGGAGACGGAGATCTCCCCCGAGCTTGCGGCGTTCATCGCGGAGCAGCAGAGCTTCTTCCTGGCGACGGCCAACGCAGAGGGCCAGCCCTACATCCAGCACCGCGGCGGACCGCCAGGGTTCTTGCGCGTGCTCGATCCGCAGACGCTGGCGTTCGCCGACTTCCGCGGGAACAAGCAGTACATCTCCGTGGGCAACCTTGAGGACAACCCGAAGGTGCACCTGTTTCTCATCGACTACGAGAACCGGCGCCGAGTGAAGATCTGGGGCGAGGCGAAGGTCGTGGAGGATGATCCGGAGCTCGTCGCGCGCCTCTTCCCCGATGGCTACGATGCGCGGGCGGAGCGGGCGCTCGTCATCCACGTCACCGCGTGGGACGAGAACTGTCCGCAGCACATCCCGCGACTGCACGCGTCCGCGTGAAGCGGTCTCAGGGATTGCACTTGTCGGCGGGCGCGGTCCACGAGAGGTCGGCGCTCTCGCCGCCGGACTCCACGCTCTAGCGCACATTAACCGACACACAACAACCACCGTCAGTAATGCATGGTCATTACACGGTGTTGTGTTGCTCGGCTCGAATCGGCGTGCGTTCGGCGGCCAAGGCTCATGTTCATGTTCATGTGGTGGCGTAAAGTGCGGACATGAGACGGACGACATCGAGCGCCGTGATCCTCGTTTGCATTTGCACGGTGACCGGTGCGGCGCACGCCGACGTCGCGGGTCCGCTGGAGGACGCCGGGGCAGAGACGCCGCCGCTGCGTGTGGAGGTCGCGCCGCCAGCACCAATTGCGCCCGTTGCGCCGGAGGCCGTCGCCGCACCCGAGCATCCTGCGAACGCGCCCGCGGGCGAAGAGCGGACCTGGACCGGCACACGCATCGGCATCACTGCGGGGCTCGCGGTCGTCGGCGTCACCGGGATCGTCGTCGGCGTTCTCACATCCAATGCAGCGATCAACGCGGACGACCGCATCCAGGTCGCCAACGCAAAGCTCGGTGCAGCCGCGGCGTGCAGGGGCACACCACTGCCGAGCGCATGCAACGATCTGTCGAGCGCCCGCAGCGATCACAGGTCAGCGCTTGCGGGCTCGTACCTCGGCTATGGGTTCGGCGTCGTCGGTCTCGCCACCGCCATCGCGACCACGTTCTACTGGTACAGCGCGCCCGTGCGCGTCGTGCCGGCTGCGTCGCCGCAGAGCGCCGGCGTCTCCGTCATGGGTAACTTCTAGGCGCTACTTGCTGCCGCAGAGGAACGCCGTTCCGATGTTGGACGACGTGTCGCAGGTCTTGTTGTTGCAGTTGTGCGACTTGCACGAGTCGCTCGTCGTGCAGGCGGCGCCACCGGCGAGCTGCGCCGTGCACTTCTTGGACGTCTGATCGCAGTACGCGCCGTCCACGCAGCTCTGCGAGCTCATGCTGCAGTCGCCGCCGAGCGCGACCTTGGCGACGCATTTCTCCCCGCCACTGACGAAGCCACAGAAGGTGCCGGACCCGCAGCTCTCGGAGCCGGAGCACGTGTCACCGGCGACGCCGAGCTTCGTGCACTTCATGCCATTGCAGTAGAGGCCGCTGCTCTGCGCGCAGGTGAAGCCCATCGAAGGAGTTCCTGCGTCGGAGCCGCTCGTGCTGGTGGTGTACGTGGACGTAGAGCCGTCCGCGTTCTGCACGATGGTCGCGAGGCACGGGCCATCGCCCTCCTTGCCCGGCGTTTGAATCTGACACGTGCTGGTGGTCGAGCTGGCGCTGAATGTGGACGCGCAGACGGCCTTGGAACCTGCGGGCCCCTCCGCGCAGTCGCTGTCGTTCTTGCATTGGCCGCCAGGCGCCACGCCGCTCGCTGCGCCCGGCTTCTTGTAGACGTTCTTGCAAGCGGTGTCCTGAGCGCCCTGCGATGACTTGACGCACCACATCGGGTCGGCGCCCGCAGCAGAGTTGACCGCCGAGAGACACTTGGACCCTTCGGCCGGGTCATAGGTGCTTCCGCTCTCGAGCGCGGTGAAGAGCGCCGTGCAGGTGGCGCCGTCCGAAGGCAGCCCTTGCGTGCCGCAGCACTGGCCCACGGTCTTGCAGTACGAAGCCACGAAGTCGGAAGCCGATGCAGAGCTGCCGCCCCCGCCGCCATTGACGTCGTTGTTCGCACCTCCGGACGTGCAGGCGATCACCGCAACGGGGAGAGCAACGCAACCGATGACAACCGCAAGAATTCCAGAACGCATAAGAAGACTCCTTTGAGCAAGGGTTCGACGCACCCCCAAGCTGCACATTCAACCTATCGAAGGTGGGAGGCCAAGAAAAGCCCGCATCGGCGCCAATGTCCCCTCCCAGTTATGAACGCGCGTGGGGACTTGTAGCCAGGCAAGGAGCGTCGAAGACGCGACTGCCCGCCCAAGTCCCCTCCCGGTTACGAACGAAGTGAGTACACGGGAGGGGACTTGAACCCCTATGCCTTGCGGCGGCGGAACCTAAATCCGCTGCGTATGCCAATTTCGCCACCCGTGTGTGGATGCGGGAATCTCGC
>JANXLV010000200.1 GCA_025355005.1 Myxococcales bacterium
GCGTTCGCCACGGAGATCGCGCTGAAGGTGCTGCGTGAGGACGCGGCACTGACGGAGAGCGAGCGAGCACGGTTCATGGACGAGGCCGCGCGCATGCGTCGCGTCTCGCATCCCGCGCTGGTGAGCGTGCTCGACGCGGGCTTCTTGCCGGATGGTCGGCCGTACGTCGCGATGCCCCTCTTGGCTGGCGAATCGCTGGCGGTGCGCGTCGCGCGCGGGCGCATGCCGTTGCACGAGGCGCTGCTCGTGTGGGGCGACCTCTTGGGGGCGCTGACGGCCATCCATGCGGCGGGGCTCGTGCATCGCGACATCAAGCCCGAGAACGTGATGGTGACGGAGCGCGACGGTCGTCTTGCAGGCACGCTGCTCGACCGGGCATCGCGAGGGACGTGGGCGCGCCGGCGTCCACGACCACGCAGCTGGGCGACGTGCGCGGCACGCCTGCATACATGGCGCTCGAGCGGTTCTTCGGCACACCAGCAAGCGTGGCGTCGGACGTCTACGAGGTCACCGTCACGCTCTACGTGATGCTGACCGGTGGGCTGCCGTGGCAGAAGGCGGAGGACGCGACGGAGCGGATCACGCCGAGGCCGCCGACGGACGCCGGCGTCGAGCTGCCCGACGCCCTGACGCGAGCGATCATGCGAGGCATGGCGGCGAAGCCAGCGGACCGCTTCACGAGCGCCGACGAGCTATCGCGTGCGATCCTGTCGGCAGCGCCTACTCGCCGTTCCGCCGCCCGACGCGCAGCCTCACGTTCCCCGTCGACCTTCGTCCCGGCGTGCAGAGCTTCGATCTTCCGAAGCTTCTCGACCAGCGTCCCTTCCAGCGGCAGCACCATCCACCAGACAACAGCACAGCCCGCCGCCCGCGTCAGCACACAGGCCCGCACCCGCAGCAAGCCCGAACCGCAACGTCGTTCGCGAACGGCTTACGGCGCAGGACAGCGTCCACAACGTCCTTCACCCGAAGGAAGAAGTAGCGAGAAGGAAATGAGCGACGCTCGCACGTAACGGTCTGTCACCGGGAGCGGGAAGGCGGCGGCACTTGAGCCGAGCTCCAGCCTGCGGGTTGCGTCGTTCAGAGGTTCCAGAAGCGCGCTGAGAGCTCACCGCGGCTCCGGGTCGTCGACTTCCGGAAGAGCGCGGTCACGTGGATCTCGACGGCGGCCTCGCTGCGCGCGAGCTTGACGCCGATGCTCTTGTTCGAGTCGCCCTGGACGAGGAGCTCCAGTACGCGGGTCTGCTGAGGCGTGAGCGTCCATGCGGTGCGCGCGCGCTCTACGCGCATCGCGAGCATCCAGGAGTCGTCTCGTAGCAGTACGAGGTGATGCGGCGCTTGGCCCTCGGAGATGACGCGGGACACTCCTTCCTCCCCGCGACGGATCATGCCGCGGACGCGGTCTCGCGTGACAGCTGCGTCTTTGTCGAGGAGCGCGCGGCCCGCGCCGTTCGCGTGGGCGACCACGCCACCAGGCGCGACAAGGAAGCAAGGCCCGCCGATCTGCTCCAGCGCTGCCGCCAGGCCAGCGTGCGCAAGCTGCGCGTCCAGCAGCCGCCGGTGCATGGCGAGCGCCTTCCTCATCGCCGGAGTGAGTCGCGCGAGGAGGCGACGGTCGCGGGCCGTGAAAGGCGACGGCTTGAACCCACCGATCCACGCGAGCAGCATGGGGCCATCGCAGACAAGGACCCGGAGCTGATCCTGATCCTCGACGCCGATGGTCGCGAGGAGGTCTCTGGTGTCGTCGAGCTCGGCTCCGTCCATCACGCAAAGATCATCGAGCGTGACCACTTCGTTTCGCTGCGATGGCTGCGGGCAGCGCGGATCGTATCGAATACCGCCCACCGTCGCGATGAGCGAGAAGTAACGATCGAACTGGTGGTGGGTTCGCCCCTGAACATGAAAGAGGCCGGGGACCCATCCGTCCTCGCCCGGCTCCAGCCGCATCGCGGCGGACACGGACATCTCGAGCTTCTCCCTGATCGCCGTGATGATCCAGTCCACCGGCGAGGCGCCGTTCTCGGAGAAGGACTCGAGCTGTCCCTCGAAATCGGCGATGAACCGTTCGTCCTGCAGTCTCATACTCTTCGCGCGGTCGCCCATGCCCCCCCGCCGGATCGTACCCACCCGCCCGTGGACGATCAAGCCGCGCGCGAGCGCAGATGGTCGTTGCGTTGCGCGTATTGGCGTGGAGAATCGGGACGCGAATGGAGACACCACGCATGTTCATCGAAGAGCACGGACGCGGGCCCGCGGTCTTGCTGCTGCACGGGGTCGTCGAGCACACGCGCAGCTTTCGTCCGCTCGTAGAGGCGCTCGAAGGCTCGCGAAGGGTGCTCATCGCGGAGCTGCCTGGCTACGGTCGGTCTGCGCCGTTCGCGGACCCGTACGATTTCGTGCGCGTGAACGCGCTGCTCGAGGACGAGCTGCTCGCCCGCGACGTGCGTGAGTGCGAGGTGGTCGGGCACTCCGCCGGTGTGTATCGGGCGCTGCTCCTGGCGCTCGGAACGCGCGTGAGAGTGAACGCGCTCGTGAGCCTGGGCGGGCTCGCGGGTGTGGACGCGCCCGTGCGCGACGCGTTCGAGGGCATGGCCAAGCAGCTCCGCGGCGGGCTGCAGCTCGGTCCCATCGCGCTCGACCTGTTGACGGCTCCGGGCTTCGCAGAGCGGAGCCCTGAAAGCGCGCGCGACGTGCTTGCGAGTATCGCAGGCGCTTCGATGGAGGTGGCCGCGTCGGAGTATGAGGGACTCGCGCGCGCCCCGGACCTGCGCCCGCGACTGGGTGAGCTCGCGTGCGCCGTGACGGCGCGGGTCGGCGCGCTCGACAAGGCGACGCCCGTCGCGTGGAGCGAAGCGCTCGTGCGGGGGGTGTCGAAGGGGACGCTGCAGATCGTGGAGGGCGCAGCGCACTGCTTGTTGCAGGAGGACCGCGAGGCAACGGTCGCGGCGATCCTCGCGGCGTTGGGGTGAGGACCGAGCAGAGACGCGTTGCGACCTAGGGCTTTCCCCAGATGCGGAGCGGGCGGATCGCTGGCAGGCTGTCGAGTGCAGGTCGTAGTCCTGACACGGAACGAGCGGCTGGAGGGTGGGATGAAGGTAGCTCTCGAGCGCGTTGGCATCTCCAAGGGCCGTCGTCGACATCCCTGTTGCGCGAACCAGTGCACGATCGCGACATGCGCGCAGTGACGCGAGTCCGGTGGAGGGTGCGATCGCGCCGGCGCGGGCGAAGCGGCGAGGTGCACGACTCGCCGCGCCGCCCGTTGTGCGCGAACAGCCCGCGCACAACGCGACGGTCGCCCGCACTGGACGATGGACGTCGCGGCATTGTCGTTTCGCGAGGTTGTGTGCGCTCGCAACCTGGCCCGTGCCATGCAGTTCTAGGAAGTCACGGACCGCGCACTCTCAGTGCTGACGGGCCGCACTTCCGAAGGAGAATCTGCAATGACTCGTTACTCGTTGGCCGTCAGCTTCGTGATGCTCGCCCTCTCGTCAGCCGGATGCGCTGTTGCCTCGGACGGAGCTCCGTCGACTCCGGAGGCAAGTGGACCGGGCTTCCTGGTCGCCGACACCGAAGGAGCGCTGAGGCCTGCTGCGCCGCCGGCGAATGGTCACGACCGCGTCGAGGACGCCAAGGACAACGCGGGCGAGCCGCCGCTGTTCTCGTGCCCGCCGCAGGACCCGCGTCATCCGACGCATCCCCGGTGCGGTCAGCTCGCGGAGACGGGCTTCGCCCATCTCCCCGCCGAATCGGACTGAGGAGCCGCACTGAAGAAGTAAGGCGCTGCTCCTTGCGACCGCCCGGACGTCCCGATACTCTCGGCGGATCCGGCCAATGAGCGACGAAGAAGACGATTGGGCGACGCGGCGGGTGGGACAGACGCTGAGAGGTCGCTATCGCCTGGAGGCCGTCATCGGCGCCGGCGGGATGGGCGCGGTCTTCCGCGCGCAGCACGTCCGCAACAACGATCGCGTCGCCGTGAAGATGCTCCACCCATCGCTCTCGATCGAGAAGAAGGTGCGCGAGCGTTTCCTCAAGGAGGGGCGACACGCGAACAACGTCCAGCACCCTGGCGCCGTGCGCGTGATGGACGACGACACGACCGAGGACGGCGCGATCTTCCAGGTGATGGAGCTGCTCGAAGGCGAGACCGTCGACGGCCGCTGGGAGAAGCAAGGCCGAAGGATCTCCGCGCGCGAGGTCTGTGAGATCGCGTATCGACTGCTCGACGTGCTCGCCGCGGCACACGACAAGGGCATCTTCCACCGGGACATCAAGCCAGAGAATGTCTTCCTCACACGCGACAACCAGCTCAAGGTGCTCGACTTCGGTATCGCGCGTGTGCGCGACGACGTGGGTCCGAGCGCGACGCGGAGCGGGCAGATCATCGGGACCGTCGCGTTCATGCCGAGCGAGCAGGCGGGCGGCAGGATCAGCGAGATTGATGGACGCACCGATCTCTGGGCGGTGGGGGCCGTGATGTTCACGCTGCTGTCAGGCAAGTACGTTCACGAAGCAGAGAGCGTGCAGGCGATGCTGGTGTACGCGATGACGAGACCCGCGCCGCCAGTGGCGAGCGTCGCGCCGGACGTGCCTGCGGGGATCGCGGCGATCATCGATCGCGCGCTTGCGTTCGAGAAGACGGGGCGCTGGCCGGACGCGCGCGCGATGCAGCGCGAGATCGGGCGCGCGTATGCGCTCGTCTTTCGAAAGCCGATTCCCGGCCTGGTCGAGCGCGAGGAGTGGGGGGAAGAGGACACCGAGCTCGCTCGCAAAGCCGGCGTGGCAGCGACGGTCTCGTCCGACAGGCACCTGCCGCCGCTCATTGGGGCATCCACGACGAATCCGCCGGCGTCGCCAGGGATCGCGCGGACCGTCGACGCGACGGTCGTTCCGATGTCGCAGTCGGGGATCACCATCGCTGCGGAGCCGCTCCCGGAGACGCGAACGAGCAGGCCGCTCGCAAGGGCATCCACAACGGCGGGCGTGTCGAGCGAGAGACCGGCGGCACTTCTCGCGAGGCCCTCCACGGCCTCAGGCCGCTCGAAGACGCTCATCGGCGGCTTGGTCGGTGCCGGCGTGATCGTCGCTATGGCCGCAGTCGCCCTGATCCAGCTGAGGCACAGTGGCGAGCCGCAAGCAGTGCCTACCGGGAGCGCGCTGGCCATCGCCCCGCAAGCGCCCGCTGCATCGTCCGCGCGTCCGCAAACAACGACGAACGAGCCGCCCGCCGTGCCCGCTGTCCCAACGATCGCCCCGAGTGCGCTGCCCGAAACCCGGAACGCACCTCCGCCGAAATCAACTATCGGGCAAAACCCGCGACCGGTCGTCAGCGCGGTCCCAAAGACGCCACCCGACCCGATTCGCGCGATGGCTTCGACGGCGGTGCCCGCGGCACCGGTAGGCGGCTGGGGGCTCCCGAAGCCAGACTGCAACCCGGCTTATACGATCGGTGCTGACGGAAGGCACGTCTACAAGCCCGGTTGCATTTGATGACGACTCCTGTGGCGACGAGAGGATCCACGTATGAAGCGAACGACTCTTTTTCTTACCGCACTGACGCTGATATTTCCGGGAGTAGCCGCAGCGGACGATAAGCAAACGTGCCTCGTCGCCGCTGACAACGCACAGACGCTTCGCCAGCAACACAAGCCGCTCGCCGCGCGCGAGCCTCTGCGCGTGTGCGTGCGCGACTTGTGTCCGGCTGCGATCGTGAAGGACTGCACGACCTGGTTCGACGAAAACACCGGGCTGGTTCCCACGATTCAGCTCGTTGCGAAGGACGGTCGTGGTGTGGAGCTCTTGGCCGTGAAGGTCTCGATGGACGGGACCGTGCTCGCGCAGCGGCTCGACGGCAAGATGCTCGAGGTCGAGGTCGGCGAGCACGTCTTCGTCTTCGAGAGCGCGGACGGCACGAAGGTCGAGAAGCGAATCGCCGTCTATGAGGGGCAGAAGGGACAACAGGTCGTCGGTGAGTTCCCTGCGCCGCCCGAACCTCCCAAGCGATCTGAACTGGAGACGCGTCGGCAGGAGGCTACTCGCGCCGCCGCCGAACGAGCGGTGACACAAGCGCGCATCGAGAAAGAGCGTGTGGAGGAACGCCAACGCCAACAGGCGGCGGCGCAGGCCGCAGCCTATGAGGCGGCGCGCAACGAGAAGGTGCAGGACGCGCGGTACTATCGGAATGTCGGGTTGATCCTTGGCGGGGTCGGGCTGGCCGTCGGGGCGACTGGAATCGCGTTCACCGTGGCTGGTTCAAACGAGAAGTCGGCGATCGTCAATGGTGGCCTCGCTTCCGGCAAAGACATCTCGAGCGCCGCCTCGAACGTAACGATGGATGAGGGCCTCTCATATACGGGCTTGCTGGTCGGCGGGGCGCTTGTGCTCGTCGGCGCTAGCTTTTTGATCTTCGGACCAAGCGCTCCAGCGGGTCCGAGCCCGACGGGACAACTGCAATTTGACCGCGGAATAATCAGGTGGTGAACCGCATGGCCGACATGTCGCGATTACCCGCCCAAGCCGGGCGATTATTTCTCCTATGTGCTTGGGCGGCTCTCCTCTCCCTTCTCGCCACTAGCTGCTTCGAGCTCAAGCAGTTGAATTCGTTTCCGTGCGGAAACGACGGAACCTGCCCGGACGGTTACGACTGCAACGCGAAGAAGCAGTGCGTGACGGCCGCCTCCTGTTCCGGGTCCCATGGAGGCCCGACAAACACCGACTGCCATGGCGTATGCGTCAATATCGAGACAGACAATGGCAACTGCGGAGGCTGCGACGTCGCCTGCGCGGGTTCGGATAGTTGCTGCGCGGGACACTGCCTGTCGTGCACCGGGGGTCAGGTGTGTGTGAAGGACTCGACGAAGGGCAAGGTCGGATCTTGCGCATGCCCGTCAGTCGGAGGAGGAACCTGCTCGGTCACTCCGCAGTGCGGCTGCGGTTCTGGAACGAAGTGTGACCGACCCGAGAGCATCGCTGAAGCTTGCGTCCCTAATGGTGCGACTGCGACAGGCGGAGATTGCACATCATCGTCCCAATGCGGTGCCAACGCGACGTGCCACGACGGTCGATGCCAGCAGTTTTGCAGTTCCGCGGCTGATTGCACGAGCAAGGCACCAGAATGCCTCCCTTCCGGGCCAGGTTCAGGCCTCGGCTGGTCGTTCTGCAGCGAACACTGTTCTCCGCTGGCTCCGAACCAATCGGACGCAACCCACCAAGCCTGTCCCGCTGGCTTCAGTTGTGCGATTGACGTGCTTCAGGCCGCCACCCTGTGCGTTCCCCAAGATTCCGTCGGTGTCGACCAACCCTGTACGCAGTCGAAAGGCAGAGAGCCTTGCGTCGCTGGTGCCAGCTGCATCGGTACGGCGGCAAGCGCCTTTTGCCGACGGTGGTGCGCTGTCAACGGGGCATCCTCGTGCGGAAATGGGAGCTCTTGCACCGCCTTTTCTCCGGCAGTGTATGACAATCAGCAACAGCTAGGTTACTGCAGTGCGGCGAACTGCATTCCGGACAAGTCCCCTTGCGGTTCAGGGAATCCACCCTGCTGCGGCGCTTGCTCCAACGGCATTTGCGTTAGCGGCAATTTCTAAGAGCCTATCCCAGTAGACCGCACGCCCGCCACGTGATGATGCCGCACGCGAGGTGCAGCATGGCGACGTAGGTGTCGCATCGCTTCTCCCAGCGCACGAGGATCCTTCGGAATCGATTCATCCAACTATGCGACCGC
>JANXLV010000091.1 GCA_025355005.1 Myxococcales bacterium
CCGCGAACGGGATGCGCAAACCCTACTCGGTAGTCCCGAATCAGGGCGCGTTCGCCCTGGCTCAGGACGCAGTCAGCATCTGGTATCTGGGCGCCGACATCCGACGCGTCGCCAAGTAGGGTGTCTTGTGCCAGCGCCGCCTTTGCTCGCGGCAGGCTACATGATCGACCTGAACGGCAACTCCCATCGCTACTTGCTTGCTCCGCGCTTCGCTCTGCGCGCGGCCGATTTCTTGGCTGCCTCTCCCGCCCACTTCTTCTCGATGCGCGCCTTGGCTCGTGTCACCGCCACATCCGTCCCACGCTCCTTGTCCGTAACGAGGCCTCGCACGAGCTTCGCGTATTCGCGCGTGAGCGACTTCTTGATCGCCGTGAAGTCGCGGATGAGCCCCGCTTTCCCCATGCTCGCCTGCACGCTGTCCAGCAGGGTGAGCACGTAGCTCTCGACCTGACGCACGTGGGCGATGGTGTAGTCGCGCCAGCGCGCGCTGGTCGAGCTCACGCTGGGCGCGAGCATGAAGCGGCTCGTCACCTTCTTCGTTCCTGGGACGTAGCGAAACCCGAGCATTCCCTGCTTCACGCGCGCCTTCGCGGCGGGCCGTATGAAGAACATCTGCAGGTCCACGATGCCAGGGACGCGTACCGGCTCCAGGTGCTCGTAGAGCACGTGCATCACCACGAGATCCAGATCGCGAAAACGACCGCCGTCGCCGCCTGCGCCTTCGTGCCATCCCTGCAGGTTCAAACGCATGCCGTCATCGTACGCGTGGACGGGCCCTCACTCCAGCAGGCGTATCTACGTTTGCAGGTAGCGCTTCAGACCCTCCCGCCACGGATAGAGCACCGCAAGCGCCGCCGACATGCCGAGCAGGATGCCAACGGGCCCGATGTTCTCCATGTGGTGATGCCCCTGCGCTTCATCCAGGAGGTGGACCACACCGTGAGCGACGTTCGCGAACAGGCAGAGCACCAGCGCGGCGAACGATGCTTGCGGCCGCGCCGCGACCAGGACGAAGCCCACGCCAAGGCCGAAATCCGCGCCGTTGTGCATGCGCATGAGCGACATCGTCTCGGGATCCCAGGTGTGGTTCATGCCGGTCATCAGGCCCATTGCGGCGCCCGGCGCGAACACGCCGTATAGCCCCGTCATCACCATCGCCACGCCGTTGAGCACGCAGACCACCCGGAACAACCTCAGCATCGAATGGCCTCTTCCTCTTGCTCGAGCATCGTCAGCCCGCGTAGCTCCGAGAGTGGTAGCGCGAGCAGCTCTTCGTAAGACAGCCGCACCCTCGGACGATAGAGATTCCTTGCGCCCTTGTAGCGGGCCCAGATCGAAAGCACGCGGCGCGGCGCCACGAGCGCACCGAACGCGAGCGCACCCACGCAGAGAAGCGCAATGAGCGCTGATGGGCAGCCGCTGCGCAGCTCGAACGCGCTCACCTCCACCTCGCCCCAGAACGTGGGCGGCACGTCGAGCGCGACGTGGTGGAGATCGTGCAGCGCCAGAAATCGGGGGTTCGGAAAGGGAAGGGTGATCGGCCCGAGTCGGACCAGAAAAACGCGCCGCCGGTAGCCGCCGCGATCCATCCGATGCGTCTCGAGGAACGCCGCGAGCGCGTCGGCGACGCTGGTCCCGCTCATCGCGTCACCCAGGCACTTCCGATGCTTGCGGCTGCGAGCAGCGTTGTCCACGCGGTCGCCGTGATCCAGATCGGCATGCGGCGCGCGCGCGGCCGAAGCATTGCCAGCGCCTCCTCCCGTGTCTTCCCTTGCGCTTGCCGTGCCATCAGCATGATCTCCGAACCGACCCATAGCCACGCCATGGTCAGCGGCACGAGGCAAACGAAGGACGAAATCGAGCTGAATTCTCGGTGCGCCATGAAGAAGAGCGCCGCCGTGGTCAGCGCTCCGCCCACACCAACCATGGTTGCGGCAATCCAGAGACATCGCGGAAGTCCGAACGCCACCGCGGCCGTGCGGATCTTCGCGTCCTCATCCTCTGGAAGATCTTCCGCCGTGTTCACCAGGATGATTCCCTCCTGCATCGCACCGTAGGACGCGATGAGCGCGAGCATCGCGACAACCGGGGCAAGCGCCACCTTCTCCGTGAAGAGGCGCGCGACAAGGAGCATGGGACCGACGAAGATCACGGCCCACAGCGTTCCCACCTGGAAGATGCCGCGCCCCTTCAGACGCAGCGGTCCGACGGAGTACTGAGCGCCAAGAGCCAGGCCCACGAGCACGAGCGCGATGACATCGAGGTGCGCCGCGAGGCCTCGCGTGATGGCCAGATGAAACGCGATCGCCGTCGCCGCCGCGGCCGTCGCCAGGATCTGCGCGCGCACGTTGCGGACCCCAAGACCGTGGACGGCCTCGGAGAGATGGGTCTTGTAGACCGCGTCAAGGTCGCGATCCGCCAGACAGTTCACCATGTCACCGAAGTGAAACAGGAGGAAGAAGAGCATCGCGATCTCGGCGAACGTCGCACTGGCAAGCGCGCCCGGCCCCGCGAGGAGAAGCGCAGGACCGAGGAGGATCGGGATCTCTGCGACCATGAACTCCGGCCGGCGGATGCGGAGAGAATCGCGAAGGACCGTGAAGAGCGTGCGCGGTGACGGACCATGCACGTTGACGCGGCGGATATGCCTTCGTGCGACGTCCGGGAATGCGCGCCGACCGTGAAGGAGCGCATGGTTGTCCGCGATGACGACGTCGCCCGTCTGCCACGCGTGCGCGAGCACGGCCGACTTGTGTGCGAGCGCGCGTCGGAGCTCGGTCACCATCTGTGCAGATGCAAGCGGTGGGAGCTCCTGGGCGCGAACGCGCACCGGATTGATGTCGTCCACCGGCTCGGCGAAGCGCAGCACGGTCTCACCCGTGCTCGGGTGCTGTGCCACGACCCACGCGGAGAACGCGCCGCCGTAGTGCGCGACCTTCTCGGTCTCGTACGTGAAGCGGAGCGCGCGGAAGCGATCGCGCGTGCGATCATCCGCGTGTGCCCAGACGCGTGTGGTGTCGACGAAGACCGTCTCGCCCCCGCGTTCGCGAGATGCGTCGACGCAGTGAAAGAAGAGGTAGCGCGGCGCCCTTTCGGTGAAGGCGCCGTCCCAGTGAAGCGGCACGGCGCGGTCCGTGTAGAGGTAGTTCTTTGCGTCCTTCTTGCGTTCGAGCTCGTTCACTGCGCCGAACGGCCAACCTTGAAGTGGACCCAGCCGGCGCGCCGCCAATGGCAGCTCCGCCTTCGTGAAGGGGGCGAGGCCTCGAATCACTACGACCCGATGCGCGCGCACCCAGGCGTGGATCTGTTCGGCGTCGATGTCCTCGAAGCGAGCACCCGAAGCGACGCGGACCTCCAGGCCGAATGGCGCGAGCGGTCGCTCGGAGATCTGCTGGGCGTCGCTCGTGAGGCGGGTGGCTCGGGTGTCTCTGGTGGTAAGCAGCCCCGTCATGGTGTCGCCGCCGCGAACATGTGGCTCGGGCGCCCATTTTCCAGGACAACGTGCGCACCCAGCGCCTCGGCTTCGTGGCGCCGCATCAGGCGTGCGTGCTCGCCGCCCAGCACTGCGACGCCATGCCACGGCGTGAGCCAGGCGTCGCGCATCGAAAACAGGGAGATCCCGATCTTGGGCGAGACGTCGGGCTGCGGATGGATCGAGAGGCGGAGCGCGCGCGGGAACGTCGCGGCGACGAGCTGGCTCCACGCGTCGCTACGACGCACCACCTCACACGCGCGCGTGCGCGTCGCCTTGCGAATCTGTGTACGCGACAGCTCGGGGCTCCGCACCACTTCGTCCTCGAAGAGGAAACGATGAATGCCATCGAGCTGTGCGCGGTGGGCCGGCTCCCTGGCCGCGCGCGCTCTCACCTCTTCGGTGGTGATCGAGTGCGCGTGCAGCAGCGCTTGCCGGGCCGCTGCCGGCGTCAGGTCACCGCAGGCGTCTTGCAAGGAGAAGACGCGGAGGTGCGTCAGACCAAGCGAGGAGATCATCGTGACGAGCGCGCTTCTGTACGCGGTCACATCAGCGTCCGAGACACCTACGACGTCCGCGAACACGTGACCATCGGAGCAGAGCGTCAGCTGCGCGCCCGGCGCGTAGACCTGCCGGACCTCCGCCATGAGCGCCTCCAGAAATTGGAGGCCGATGCGCTCTGCGGCGTCCGGCAGCGGACCGAGCACCTTGGCTGCGTTCGGTGCCTTCGCCGGAAAGCCAGGCAGGACGAGCTGGACGGGCTCGCCCTTCTCCATGAACGCGAGCACCCGCGGCAGGTGCAACGCGCGGGCAGCCTCAGTTGGCAGCGGTGGCACGTCGGGGAGCACCCGCCGCCGCGCGAAGATGAGGTCGAGAATCGCGAAAGCCCCCGCTTGATTCACGCCGCCATCCTTAGGCGCCCCGTCGCGTCGCGGCAAGCAGCCTATGGCGGCCCGGTGGGAATCGAGCGGCACACCTGAATTCCAGGTGCGCGTGACTGTGCGTGGCGTCGGCGCTATGGGTTGGGCGTGCCGCTAGACCGCGTGAAGCATGGACCGTGGGCAGTGGTCACCGGTGCCTCGTCCGGCATCGGGGAGGCCTTCGCGCGGAGGCTCGCCGCGGAGGGGCTCTCGCTCGTGCTGGTCGCGCGTCGGGAAGAGCTGCTGCTGCGACTTGCCGATGATCTTCGCGCGGCGCACGGCGTGGAGGTGCGCGCAGTCGCGCGGGAGCTATCCACGGACGACGCGGTCACGAAGCTCACGCAGGCGGTCGGCGATCTCGACATCGGCCTCGTCGTGAGCAACGCCGGCACGGGGATCCCGGGCGCGTTCGTTCGCAGCGGCCAGCAAGAAGAGCGCGCGATCATCAGGCTCAACGTCACGACGCCGATGGAGCTCGCGCGTGCGTTCGGGGCACGATTCGCCGAGCGAAAAGCTGGTGGTCTCGTGATCGTGTCGTCGGCGATGGCGTTCCAGGGAACCCCGTACATGGCGAACTACGCCGCGACCAAGGCGTATGCGCTCGTGCTGGGCGAGTCGCTCCACGAGGAGTGGAAGGCGAGCGGCGTGGACGTGCTGGTCGTCGCGCCGGGCGCCACGGACACGCCCGGGAAGGATCTCTTTCCGATCGACTACAAGAAGCTCCCCATCAAGTGGATGCAGCCCGAGCTCGTGGTGGAGTCCGCGCTCGCGTCACTCGGGCGGCGTCCCGTGGTCGTGCCGGGGGCGCGCAATCATCTGGTCGCGTGTCTGGGGAGCGGCCTGTGGACGCGCAGCCGCGTGGCCGCGCTCCTGGGCGAGTTCGCCCGCCGCGCGATCCCTGCCGAGCGCCTCTGATGGCGATGCTCGCACTGGCTTCGATGAGTGGATAGAATCATCGACGATGAAGACGCCGCCGCTCCTCGCTTCCCTCTTGCTGGTCGCCGGCTGCGGCGCGAACACGCCGCCCGCGACACCCGCGACACCCGCGCCGCCAGCGACGACCACCATCGCGGCGGCACCGTCCGCTCCCGAGCCCCCTTCGTCGCCAGCGTCGTCGCCAGCACCTCCGCCAACGACGACGTCGACCGCGAAAGCCACGGCGCAGACGCCTCCGACGCCGACCTCGTCACCGACACCGCTCCCGTATCCAATGCGGACCGCGTCGTCGCGAGCCTGACGTTCAAGCTCCAGCGTTGCTATGAAACGGGCCTCAACAAGGACTCGAAGATGAAGGGCAACCTCACGATGACGGCAACCGTGGCTCCCAACGGCGAGGTCACTGCAACATCCAGCTCGAGCACCAGTCTCTCCGCCGAGCTAAAGAGCTGCGCCGAGCGCCATCTCCGCAGCACGATGGTCGATGCACCAGGGGGCGGAGGCTCGACGCTCACCTTCCCGATCACGTTCGCGACGAAATAATAGCGCGCCTTGAAGATTGCGCCGCTGGTGCGTCGGCAGGTGGTGGCGTCGTCCCGCCCGCGTATTCAGGTCGCGAATCTCTCCAGGCGCGCGACGTCGTCGAGATCCTTTGGGCGCCCTGCCGCCTTCTTGGCCGCAATGAGATCGTCCCGTGAGATGACATGCACTGGTGCGCCGTTCCATTCGATGGTCTCGCGCCTCAGCCACGCCTCGAGGAAGTTCACGCCAGGTATTTCACCGAGCAAGTCGACGCGCGCGGGCGGTGTTCCAAAGAATACGAACTCGCTGGGCTTCATGGAGCGAACCTCGTCGCAGAGACCACGCGGAGCGCCATATGCCTGGAGCGCGCGCACCACACGTTCGAGGTTCTCGGGAGAGGTTCCGACCAGGAGATCGAGGTCTGTCGTGTAGCGCGGCTCCGAGTGGACGCCCGCGGCCCATCCACCAACGACCAGATACTCAGCTCCCGAGGCGCCGAGTGCCGTGAGTAGCTCGGTCAAGTCGGGGTGGAGGTCCATCGTGCCCCTGAAGGTACCATGATGCGTTCACGAGCTCGACGATCGCCTGGAAGCGTTCGGCCTTCGAGACGTGATGCCAGAACATGACGCCCTGCTCTTCGTGTTTCGCGAAGGTGTCAGCCTTGCCGAACACCATGGATGCGCGCCGCGCTCGTCGCTCCTCGGGAGTGTCCATGATGGGAAGTATACCGCTTCGAAGACGCCTCCGCACGCTTCGGCGGCTGCCCCAAGCGATAGGCGTAGCCGGTCCGGTGTCTCGCTGGTGGCTATGACGCGAGGAAAGGAACGCCACCGACTTGCCGTGCTACGTAAGGTCATGAGGTGGTGGAGAGGTGCTCTGCTGGCCATCGCGGCGGTCGGTCTGTTCTGCATCGCCTGCGGTGGCAAGAGCGACAACGGCTCTGCAAGGGCCTGCGTGACGTCTTCGGACTGCGCCTCGAATCAGGAGTGCTCCCGAATTTGAACCGTGAAAACTCGGCGACAGACATCGAATTTTCACATATCGTAGCTGGATGCTGGAGCGGGACGAACACCGAGAGAGCGTCTTGCGCCTGCTCCGGAGCAATCCGGTGGTCGCGCTCCTCGGCCCGCGGCAGGTGGGCAAGAGCACTCTGGCGCGAGCCGTGGCGAAGGCGTGGCACAAGCAGGGCGTGACGTTCTTCGATCTGGAGAACGACGCCGATGTCCGTCGTCTGGAAGAGGCATCGTACGCGCTGTCACCTCTGCGGGGGCTCGTTGTCATCGACGAGGTGCAGCTTCGGCCCGACCTGTTCCGCACGCTTCGCGTTCTTGCCGATCGCCCCCGCACGCCCGCGCGCTTTCTCGTTCTCGGCAGTGCATCGCCGGAGTTGCTCCGCCAGGGAGAGGAGACACTCGCGGGGCGTGTCGCGTTCCATGAGCTACCCGGGTTCGCGCTGGACGAGGTGGGCGCGAGGAACCTGGACCGCCTGTGGCTTCGCGGCGGATTTCCCCGGTCGTACACTGCACGCAGCGGAGCGGAGAGCGCGCAGTGGCGACGCGATTTCATCCGCACCTTCGTCGAGCGTGACCTCCCGCGGCTGGACGTGCATGTTGCGGCGCCTACGATGCGACGCTTCTGGATGATGCTCGCGCATGTACACGGCCAGACGCTGAACTGGTCGGAGCTCGGGCGCTCCATGGGCGTTGCAGACACCACCGTGCGTCGCTACGTGGACATCCTGCGCGGCGCGCTGGTTGTCTCCGCGTTGCAGCCGTGGCACGCGAACATCTCCAAGCGCGAGGTCAAGGCTCCAAAGGTCTTCATCCGCGACTCTGGACTTCTGCACTCGTTACTGGATCTGGACACGCGAGAAGCGCTGATGAGTCATCCGCGCGTGGGCGCATCCTGGGAGGGGTTCGCCATCGGGGAGATCACGCGGGCCCTGGGCGCACGGCCCGACCAGTGCTTCTTCTGGGCGGTCCATGCCGGAGCAGAGCTCGACCTTCTGGTGATCAAGGGACGCGAGCGCAGGGGGTTCGAGGTGAAGCTGACCGACGCACCAGGCGTGACCAGATCGATGCGCACGGCGATGAGCGATCTGAAGCTCGACTCGCTGGATGTCGTGCATGGCGGAAGCGAGACGTACGCTCTTTCGCCAGGAGTGAGGGCGCTTGCGCTCTCGCGAGTGCTCCAGGATCTCTCGTAGAGCTGTGTCGCATCTTCCACCCTGCGCTGCGGACGTCGCGTCTTCTCGCCCGCGCCGCGGCCAGCCTCTGAATCGCATCCGTGTATCATGCACTCTCTGTCTCAGGCGGCGGTCCGAACGATTTCCTGGATGGCTGCGCTCGCCGCATCACGATCTCCCGATAGCGGAACGGCCACGAGTGCCAGCTCGACGTTCCGCACCCCCGATCGCACCTTGGCGCGCATGGATACGCGACCTCGTTCCACGAGCCGTCGCCACGTCTCCGGAGAGGCTGGATATACGAGGCACGCGACGATGCGGGGAGCCTCGAAGAGCGTCGAATACGCAAGCGCTTGCAACACGTCGTTGCGATGCTGCTCTCGCAAGGCGTCGTCCGTATTGAGCCAGCCAAGGCGCTCTATCTGGTCGGCGTGGCGCTTGTACTTGGCATCAAGGACGACGACCACGTCAGGGCGATCCAGTATGACGTCGGGAATCAGCGACCGTTGCGAGCCGGCCGACGCAGGCTTCCAGTCGAGCGGGACCCGTGTCTCGTGGCGTCGGCCCGTGCGAACGCGCGCGCCGGTTCGGAGCGCTGCGCTTTCCGCGACGGACTCCACCCAAGCCTCGAAGAACGTCTCCATGTCCATTCGCCACGCGAGGCCTGAAAGATCGGACAGCCCGGCCAGCCCGCGCTCATCAACGGTCCAGTCTATTGCAACGAGTCCGTCCCGAAACGCCCGCGGCGCGAGTGAACGCCGCGACCAAGCGCGCCGCTGCGCACTCTCTGGCATGCGCGGCGGTGTCCCGGATAGACGCGCGAGCAAGAGATCGCAGAGCGCGAGAAGCCGGCGGACAACAAGCCCCGCCGCTGCCTGGCCGAGCAACGCGTCACGGTGACGCCTGACGACCCAGTGGATTGCGGCGCGCAGCTCCTCGTCATCGCGAAGATCGGGAAAGCGGCACGGCACGTCCAGCGCCCTGCCAACCGCGAAGCGAGTCGCGTATCCGCTCCAGTCGACCTGACCGCGTGGAGCGCGTACGTCGGCCGCCGTGAAGACGAACCGACGCTGCAATGAATCGAGGAGTGCAGCCAGGCGCTTGAGCACGACGCTCGAGAGCACCCAAGGCGGCACGCGTCGCTCCGACTGCGGCAGGTCCGGAAGCGGCAGCAGATCGGGGACAACGCGAAACCCGGTGCCTGCGAGCATGTCGCCCGCCGAGGACCATGTGAACCGCGGCTCCACGACGAAGCCGAAATCTGCACGTCCCGTGACAGGCGACAGGAGAGGCACGGCTCCGATCCGCGTCGAAGTGTTGAACAGAAGCCCAGGCTCGCCGCCGCGTCGCATCGGAGTGGCGGTCACGCCCAGATCGCGGAGCAGGCCCCGGTTGGTGGACACCAAGGACTCTGCGCGCCGCTCCGCCGACGCGTCCTTGTACGCGCCCTCGCCGCCGAGCCAGTCGAGCACGGGAACAAAGCGCTCCGAGCTGTCGGGCACAGCCCGCGTTCCGGCGACGGCTCGTGCCGAGCGCGGCCGCTCGTACACCGCAAATTTTTGCGGCTTGGACATCCCTAAGTTGCCTGCGCGATCCGGTCGATGTACGCGCGGATCTCGTCTGCGAACCCAGACACGTAGCCTTGAGCCAGATACTCCTCCAGCAGTGGGCGAACAGAAGTCGCGAGTCGCGACTTCGTGTCTGCGTCCTGACCGAGAAAATAGGCGTGTCCGGGAGTGAGTGGGAGCGCATCTTCGCTGGCGTGCTCGATGAAGAGCGTGAGCAGCTCGTGGAAGCTCTGTTGCAACAGCTTGCCGGAGTGCTCCTCGACAACCGAGGATTGCGGCCAGAGCGGCACGAAGGCGAACCGCCGGCGCACGGCCACGTCGAGGATCGCGATGCTTCGATCGGCGCTGTTCATGGTGCCGAGCACGTGGAGATTCTCTGGCAGCTTCAGGACCCGCCCGATCTCGTCGAACTCGTACGCCAGCGTGATTTCCCGCTCGGAGCGGCCTGGCTCGAACAGGTAGATCGCCTCGCCGAGGACCTTCGAGAGATCCGCGCGGTTGATCTCGTCGATGACCAGGAGGTATGGCTTCTTCGGGTCGGCCCTGGCTTCGAGCGCTGCATCCATGAGGTGTCCACGGCTTGGATGGAACGTGAAGCCGAGCGCTCCGCCGCCGCGCGGAGCAAGGCCGCCGATGAAGGACTCATATGTCGTGCCGGGATGGAATTGAATGACTCGCCCGCGGCCGCCGTATCGCTCGCGGAGGACCCGCGCGGCGAGCTCCGTCTTACCGGTACCGGGCGGCCCCTCGACGATGGCAAACCGACGACTGTTCAGCAGATCGGTGACCTCTTGATCCGTCGTCGCGGGCAGTACGCGCGACATCCACGATCGCCTGATCCGCTCGGCGTCCTGTTGAAACTCCTTCAATGGGAAGATGCGTCTCTCGTCGAAGAAGAGATCGATGAATGCCGTTATCGCGTCACGAAGCGTCGTGTCCGACGCAGGCGTGCGGGTCAGCGACGGCACGAACGAAGCGTAGACAAGGCTGCCATAGTTTTTGAGCGCGTTCTTCCATGCCTCGAGCGGCTGCTTCAGCAGACGCGGAAGATCAAGATCGATTCGAACGGGATCGCGCTTCGCCCACGCCGACCCGGCGGCTCGCGCATTCAACCACGCCGCGATCGCGGCGCATTTTCGAGCGTGACCAGGACGACCCAGAATTGCCTCGTCGGGTGCGAGCCCATTCGAGCCAACGACCATCGAGATGATCGCAGGTGCCCCGGGCTCGTCCGCGGGGAACATCACGAAGCTCATCCCACCGTAGCCCCCCGTCAGCTCTTGGTCCGGCGGAAGCAGCGCAGCGAACGGCCGCGCGCCTTCTTTCGCGTCCGCGTTCACGCGAAGCTGGAAGTGCCGCTCCTCATTCCGCCTGTCCGTGACGTCCTTAACGTGGGCGTATCGCTCGCTGAGCGCTGAAGCGAATGCTTTGCGAGCCAGGGCTTCCCACTCCGTACGTGGCGCGTAGGCAAGATCGACGAGGGACTTCATGGGCCGCTATCATCGTTCAGCGAGCGACTTCGCACAACCGTGCGACCGCGTGATCGCGCAGCGCGAAAGACGTCTGACGCTTGGCGGATTCGGCTTGGCACCCTACAACGGGAGACACATGGCAAACGCCGCAGCTGTGCCCGCTTCCGACTCCTCCGCGCTTCGCTATTACGGCTCGCTCGTGGGCGCGTGGTCCGGGCGGTTCGCCTTCACGATCACGGATGCAGCGCTGCTGTCGGCCGAGCCGTTCGCCGTGAAGCTGCCCGTGCGGGCTTCCGTCCTCATCGCGCGCGTCGTGGGGGCGCTGCGCATGTCCACCACGCTCCGGCCTTCGCCCGACGACGCGCGCGCTTATGTGCACACTACACTCGCCGTCTCCATGGGTATCGTCCTTTACGAGACGCGCGAGATCATCACCGTGCTCGCCGACGGCCGTTCGTTCACCGTATCCGGCACGCAGCGCCCCTGGCCGCGCATCGGCAAGGGCGCACCCTACGAGGGACGCGGTGAAGTGAATGCCGACGCGGACGCGGCGACCTACTTCCTGCCCTGGTATGGCAAAGAGCTCGTTCAACGCACGCAGATCGTGCCGAAGGGGCTCTCGCTATCCCAGGAGACGATCTGGTCTCGCGGTGAAGTCGTCCTCGAGCGCGCATGATGCTCTACTCGGGGCACTTGATGCGACGCACCTGGCTCCTCTTGTTGTTAGAGGCATGCGCTCCGGCCGCGAAGCCTGCGCCTTCGTGATCGTCGAAAGGTCCAGCAGCGTCGCTCGCGCCCGTCAGCTCGGCTGCGCCCGTCGTCGATTGCCAGCGCTTCTCGGACGTACATGCCTCCGTTGCCGCGCGCATCGTTCATGGCGACTTGCCATACCCGGAGGCGGCGGCGCCGTGGGTCTCGATGCGATCCGCGGCGAACATGCAGCCATCCACCACGGGCATCCACGTGGTCGCGTCCGAAGCGTTGGTTCTCGTCGGGGATGGCGTGCACCCGCTCGTGTCGCTCGATCCTGTCTCTGGCAAGGAGCGCTGGAGCGCCGCGGCTGCGCGGCTTCCGATCCTCGTCGCGGACGGACGCGCTCTCGCGACGACGCGCACTGGTCCGGTGTGG
>JANXLV010000102.1 GCA_025355005.1 Myxococcales bacterium
CGAGCGCCTTCCAGAACTTCCCCTCATCGAGGAAGCCCTCGAACCCACCAACGACGCCCGTCTTCGCCTTCGCGCTCTTCGTCTTCGCGCCACTTGCCTTG
The DNA here is from genome assembly GCA_025355005.1 of Myxococcales bacterium. Lineage (GTDB taxonomy): Bacteria > Myxococcota_A > Polyangia > Polyangiales > Polyangiaceae > JANXLV01. The sequence goes on from JANXLV010000102.1 coordinate 102, forward strand.
GCCATGTGGGAGCTCCGTCGGGGAGTACATCACAAGACAAGGGCGGGCGCAGCGCTCAGCGACTTCGACCTCGACCTCTACCGCCACTTCCCCCTACGCTCATCGGATGAGCGCGCGACGGATCCTTTTCCTCGGGTTGTGGATCGTCGCCTGTGAGACTCCGCCAGCGCCAGCCGTTGCACCTCCGGCTCCGAGCGCGACGGTGGCACTCGTGAGCAGCGCTCCGGTTGCGGAGAACGCCGCGCCTGTGGATGCGGGGTCGCCGCAGATCGCGCCTGCTCCTCCGACAACCGCGTGCGCGCAGCTCGATGCCGCCACCGCAGCGGCACCCGCGACCGAGCCCGGCGGGATCATGCGGGCCGTTGTGATCAGTGACATCACGCAGACCTGGGGCGACTGGGAGGGCGGCTCGCAGAACACCGTGCTCTATCCGAGCGGCTTCTACAGCTATTCACACGCCCATCCGCTGGCCACGAGCCCGAAGCAGAACGGCCACTACGCGGTGACGGATCGCAAGCTGCTGCAGGAGACCTTCGACGGGATGGCCGTGGCTTCTGCCCTGGCGCGCGCGCTCAAGGAGACGAACACCGGGTCCCACTTCGTCGGCACCACCACGACGACCGTATCGATCGGGGCCGAGCGGATCGTGGTGGGAGGTTTGCTTCCCGAGCTCCCGTCACGCTGGGTCGGGGCGGCGGAGCCAGCGGGGTTGTCGAAGCCCGGCGTCGTGGGTCACCACGTCGCGGACCTCAAAGTGCTGCATGCGAAGAGCTACCGCTCGCTCGATTGCATCTCCACGTTCGATCATCGGCAGGCCATGTTGCTCGTCACGTTGCTCCAGAACGACAAGCTCGCTCCTGACGATCTCTCGCAGCTCAGGCCGTTCATGGAGGGCGCATCGAGCCGCTTCAACGCCGACTTCGCCGACGTCAAGGCCAGCATCGGGAAGCTGATTGCAGCCGCACCGTCACCCCTGGACACGCCGGGGTCCGCGCCGACTGCTCCCCCAGGGTCGTTGCCACCTGCGCCTCCGATCGTCGAGGTGAGACTGGGCAAGACCACGAGCGCGCCGCCGGTCAGCGACGCGGATCGGGTCGTGGCAAGCCTGAGGGCGCGATTCCGTGCATGTTACATGCGTGGTACGCCCGCTGATCTGAAGCACGGCGGCAAGCTCAACGTCCGCGCGACACTCGAACCGAATGGAGAGGTGTCGGGCACTGCCATCGTCGAAAACCAGGGGTTTTCCGCGGCCATCGAGACCTGCGTCAAGGGCGTGGTCAACCGCACGACGTTCGATGCGCCGGGAGGCACGGGTGCCACCGTGGACATCCCGATGCTGCTGGTGCCGGGGACGACGCCGTGAGCGTCACATCGTGATCTTGCGGAACTTCACGCGTGTCGGGCGCGCGTCCACGCCGAGGCGCTTCTTGCGGTCCTCTTCGTACGCCTGGTAGTTGCCGGCGAACCAGGTGACCTTGCTGTCACCCTCGAAGGCGAGCATGTGCGTGGCGATGCGATCGAGGAACCAGCGATCGTGGCTGATGACCACGATGCAGCCGGGGAAGCCCAGCAGCGCGTTCTCGAGCGCCTGCAGAGTCTCGACGTCGAGATCGTTCGTTGGCTCGTCGAGCAAGAGCAGGTTGCCGCCGTCCTTCAGGAGCTTCGCGAGGTGGACGCGATTGCGCTCACCGCCGGAGAGATCCTTCACCTTCTTCTGCTGGTCCGAGCCCTTGAAGTTGAACCAGGAGCAGTACGCGCGGGCGGGCACCTCGCGCTTGCCGAGAACGATCTTGTCGGAGCCGCCGGAGATGAGCTCGAACACGCTCTTTTCGCCTTCGAGCGAGTCGCGCGACTGATCGACGTAGGAGACCTTCACCGTCTCACCCAGCTTGAGCTCACCGTTGTCTGGCGTCTCCTTGCCGATGATCATCTTGAAGAGCGTGGTCTTGCCTGCGCCGTTCGCGCCGATCACGCCGACGATGCCGGAGCGCGGCAAGAGGAAGCTCAGGTTGTCGAACAGGAGCTTGTCGCCGAAGGCCTTTTGCAGATCCTTCGCCTCGATGACCAGATCGCCCAGGCGCGGTCCGGGCGGGATGCTGATCTCGGTCGGGTCGGACGAGCCCGTGGTGGCCTGCGCGACGAGATCCTCGTACGCGCCGAGGCGCGCCTTGCTCTTCGCCTGACGCGCGCGCGGCGACGCCTGCACCCACTCGAGCTCCTGCTTCAACTTGCGCTGACGCGCCGATTCGCTCTTCTCTTCTTGAGCGAGGCGCTGCGACTTCTGCTCCAGCCAGCCGGAGTAGTTGCCCTTGAATGGAAGGCCACGTCCGCGATCGAGCTCGAGGATCCAGCCCGCGACGTTGTCGAGGAAGTAGCGATCGTGCGTGACGGCCACGACGGTGCCCGGGTACTCCTGCAGGAAGTGCTCGAGCCACGCGACGGACTCTGCGTCCAGGTGGTTCGTGGGCTCGTCCAGGATGAGCATGTCGGGGCGTGACAGCACGAGCTGGCAGAGCGCAACGCGCCGCTTCTCGCCGCCGGAGAGGTTCTTGATCTCCGCGTCGCCAGGAGGAACACGCAGCGCGTCCATCGCGAGATCGACGTGGCGATCGAGGCTCCACGCGTCCTTCGAGTCGATCTTGTCCTGCAGATCCGCTTGCTCTGCGAGGAGCCTCTCCATCTCGTCGCCGTCCATGGGCTCACCGAGCTTGTTCGAGATCTCCTCGAAGCGCGTGAGCAGCGCGCGCACGTCAGCGACGCCGACATTCACGGCCTCCTGCACGGTCGTGGCAGAGCCCAGATCTGGCTCCTGCGCGAAGTAGCCGATCTTGGTCCCGGGGTGCGCGGTTGCCTCACCGCCGAACGTCTTGTCGACGCCGGCCATGATGCGCATGAGCGAGCTCTTTCCAGAGCCGTTCGCGCCGATGACGCCGATCTTCGCGCCCGGAAGGAACGCGAGCGTGATGTTGTCCAGGACCTTCTTGTCGGGCGGGTGAACCTTGGTCACCTGCCGCATCGTGAAGATGAACTCGGGCATGGCGGGGAGGTTAGCCCTTACGCGCGCCTCAGTCGAGAGACCCCACCTCATAGAAGTTGCGGCCGAACTCCTTGCCACACAGCTCCACCAGCTCCGGCGCGAACGCCAGGTCTGCATGGCGGACGAAGCTCTCGCCGCAGGCGATCTTGATCGCGAACTGATACGCGGCGCCGCCGGGCACCTCGGCGTCGGACTCGTCGAATGGATTCTGGACGCTTGCCATGACCTTCGAAGGGTCGAACGTGCGACTGCACTCGGTGCATTCGGTGGCAATGCAGGTGCTGGCTCCGAACGGGTTCACCCACTCTTCCTCGTCCCATTCGTAGGCGAGGTCATGCCCGCAGCGGCACTCGGTCTCGAGCTCGTCGATGCTGTTGCCCATGGGGTAGATGAAATCGATCGCGCGATGGATCTCGAAGCGATAGCTCACCGGGCCGTCGGGGCGCCGCGTCAGCGGGTACTTGAGCGACGTCGCGTCTGCGGACACCGGCCACACGAGGTTGAGATCTTCGCGGGACGGATCCTTCAGCCATGCGGCATCCAGGGTCGCGGGCACGGCCTCGGTGCTGGCGGCGATCTTGGCGAACAACGCGTCGCGGCCGTCGCCGAAGGTGTTCTCGATCTTCCTCACGGCGAACGCGCCGGTCTTCTGCCCGAGCTGCTCACGCCGACCCGAGAAACGAAGCTTCGCGAGCTCCGCAGAGTCCGGCGCGACGAGCCACTTCTCCTCGCGCAGCTTGGCGATGAGCTTCACGATCGCCTCCGCGCTGGGGCAGAAGACATTTCCTTTTGCGATGAGCCAACGCTCGTATTCGGCGCCCATGATGCTCGAGCATATATCGACTCGCGCCGTCATGGCACGCAGGCTCACCGACCTGCTAGAGACCGCTCATGCCGTTTGCGTCCCTGGGGCTCTCCCCTGCCCTCGTGTCTGCCGTGGCGCGGGTTGGCTATGAAGCGCCGACACCCGTGCAGAGTGCAGCCATTCCTGCGGTGCTGCGCGGCGGTGACGTGTGGGTGCAGGCAGAGACCGGGTCCGGGAAGACCGCTGCGTTCGCGTTGCCGCTCCTCATGATGCTCGCGGCGCAGGAGGAACGCGCACCACGGCCGGTGCGTGTTCTGGTGATCGCGCCCACGCGTGAGCTCGCCGCGCAGATCGAGAGCGCGTTTGCGACGTACGGCAGGGACCTGCCGCGGCGCATGAAGACGTGCGTGGTCGTGGGTGGCGTCTCCGAGAACCCGCAGATGATGTCGCTTCGCGGCGGCGCGGACGTGGTGGTGGCGACGCCCGGACGGCTCCTGGATCTGGTGGCGAAGAACGCCGTGAACCTGTCGGAGGTCCTGACGCTGGTCCTCGACGAGGCCGACCGATTGCTGTCGCTGGGCTTCGGCGAGGAGCTCGAACGTGTTCTTTCGCTCCTTCCGAAGAAGCGCCAGACGCTGCTGTTCTCCGCCACGTTTCCGCCCGCGGTGAAGGCGCTCGCAGCGGCGCTGCTGCATGAGCCCACGCGCGTGCACATCGCGCCCGAGGAGCTCGCCGTGCCGCTGATCGCGCAGCGCGCGCTCCTGGTGGACAAGGGCAAGCGCACGTTGCTGCTCCGGCACCTGCTGGACGCGAACGCGTGGTCCACGGTGCTGGTCTTCGTTGGAAGCCGGCACTCCGCGAATCATGTGGCGGAGAAGCTCTCGCGTGCGGGCATCGCCGTCGCGTCGCTCCATGGAGAGCTGAGCCAGGGGACGCGCACGCAGGCCCTCGCAGACATCCAGAGCGGGCGCATCCAGGTGCTGGTCGCCACCGATGTGGCGGCGCGAGGCCTCGACATTCCGGGGCTGCCCGCCGTGGTGAACTACGATCTGCCGCGCTCGCCCACGGACTACCTCCATCGCATCGGACGCACCGGACGCGCGGGCGAGAGCGGCGTCGCCGTCAGCTTCGTCACCGCGGAGGATGACGCGCATTTCGCGCTCATCGAGCGCCGCCACCGGCTCTCCCTCGACCGTGAGGAGCTCCCCGGCTTCGAGCGAACGGAGGTCGCCGCGCCCGTCGCGGAGCCGCACGGTGGCGTGAAGGGCAAGCGCAAGAGCAAGAAGGACAAGCTGCGAGAGGCCGCAGCCGCCGCAGCAGCACGTCGTGGCAGCGGCGGCAGCTGAGCGACCTGCGACACCGCCTCCGCAGAATCATGGCCTGATCGCGAAGGCCCCGAGGTACAACGAGGGGTGCTCGCCAATTCCTTGGTTCGTCGCGGCGCCTTCGCCACCTTGCTCGTCGTCGGAGCCGTCGTGTGCGGGGGCATCTCCGGCTGCGACTCACCGCCGCCGCTCGACACCGCGCCCAACGTGGAGCTCGCGAAGTTCGAGGGGAAGTGGTTCGAGATCGCGCATCTGCCGCGCCCCACGCAGGCGAGCTGCACGGGCACGACGGCCACGTACACGGCGCGCGGCGCTGGGCAGTACACGTTCGTGCATGCGTGCACGCTGGAGAACGGCAACTTCCACCAGAGCTCCGCGCTCGCGCAGGTGAAGGACAGCGCAAACCCCGCCAAGCTGGAGGTCGACTTCGGCGGCTTCTTCGGTGACTACTGGATCCTCGACGTTGCGCCGGACTACCACTACGCAGTCGTCGGCCACCCATCGCGCGCGTACCTGTGGATCCTGAGCCGCACGCCCACGCTCTCGGAGTCCGATACGCAGGCAGCGATCACGAAGGCGGGCTCACTCAAGTTCGACACGTCGAAGCTCGAATACACGAAGCAATAGCGGAGCAAGCGGGGGGGCGCCCAGTTCAGGACCGCCGCCACCGGCACCGCCCTGCTCGACTGCGCCCCGTGTTGGCGGTTCGACTTGAGCGAGTCGACCGCCTTCTGGTCGAGAGGGCTATTCGTGAGGCGCAAGCCGCACGACTGCAACGCACTGCAACGGAGACGCTGTTCGGTATCGTCGCCACCTGGTCGCAGGTGGAGCTTGCGCCGCGGCTAGAGACGAGGCCGGAGACGAACAGGAAGCAGCTCGATCGCCGTTCCGAACCGCCCAAAATCCCGACATCGGGATTTTTCTGCACTTATTTTTATGGGGTTCCGTGAGAGAACTTTACGGTGTAGGCCCCCGCGACGCCGTCCGCCCTTCGCTCCCGCGAGGCTCTTCTCACGTCCGAAAACTGGATATACTTTCTCTCGATGGCGAAGAAACGATCCAAGGGCCGCGTGACCAAGCGCACCGTCCACACTGGCACGGTCGTCCCGAAGACCGCTCCGCAGGCGGAGGCGCCGCCCGAACGGACCACTGCGCTCATGCGCGCGGAGCGTGGGTCTGCGCCCATGCACCTGGCGTCGGCGGAGCAGCATCTTCTGGACCGCGCGCTGGCCGAGGGCGGTCGTTTGAAGAACATCCTGGAGGACTCCGTGATCGCCTTTGGGCGCTGGGTGCTCGTGGAAGTGTTCAACAACGACGCGAAGAAGGCGCTCGACGAGTGGGGCAAGAACCCGGTGTGGCTCGAGCTCGTGCGGCGCGCGGGCGGTCCGTCGCTCGGCGTCTCTCGCACGCTCATCTACACGGCGCTGCGGCTGGCCGCGAATGACAAGCGCCTCGGCGACCAGTCCTGGCAGCGGCTGGACGTGGGCCGCAAGCAGCTCCTCCTTCCACTGCGTGAGGTGCCGAAGCTCCGGCAGGCTGCGCAGCACGTGATGAAGTGGAACCTCACGCAGGCGAAGACCAAGGAGTACGTGAGCCAGCTCCGCGCCGAAGATGGCAAGAAGCAGATCGTGCGCCTCACCCGCGCGGGGCTGATCGGCCGCGTGCGAAAGCTGCGCGAGAGCCTGGGCGGTGCGGCGACGCTCAAGAGAGCCGTGGAGCTCGTTGGGCAGATGAACGCGAAGGAGCGCGCGGAGGTCGTGAAAGAAATGGCCGCGCTGCGGACAATCCTGGAAGCCGTGAGCGAGGCCGTGGAAGGCGGGTAGCCCCGTGCCGTTCCAAACAGTCACACCGTTACATGGTGTTCACGGCGCGCTGTTCTCTGCCGACGGTTCACCCCCACGTGCGTGGGGACGACGCTCTTCCGGGTCGCTGGCGAGAGGTTCCAGACCGGTTCACCCCCACGTGCGTGGGGACGACGACCACGACGCCGGTGCAGGGGTTCGCGACGTTCGGTTCACCCCCACGTGCGTGGGGACGACGAACGGACTCACTCTTGTGCGGGCGCAACCACCGGTTCACCCCCACGTGCGTGGGGACGACGGTCACCTTCACGCTGGAGTGGCCGAGCAGGTCCGGTTCACCGCACCGGAGCGCGTGTTTCGCGCCATCACGGACGCAAAGGAGATCCCCGCGTGGTGGGGCTCCGACGACATGTACCGCACCACCAAGCACACCGCAGACCTGCGCGTGGGCGGCAAGTGGCGCTCCGAGGGCAAGGGCAAGGACGGAAACGAGTTCGCCGTCGAAGGCGAGTTCGTGGAGATCGACCCACCCAGGAAGCCCCCCTGTGTCAGACCTGGGTCGCCCCATGGGACGGCGGCAACACCACCACCATCACCTATCGCCTGGAGCCCATCGAGGGAGGCACGCGACTCACGCTTCGGCACCAGGGCTTTGACGCCCGCCACGACTCCTGCCGCGGCCATACCGAGGGCTGGGAGCGAGTCCTTGGCTGGCTCACCGCCTACGTGAATGAGGCGCCGGTATCGCTCAAGTCGAGACTGACCGGACCGTACAGGTAGTTTGGAACACGACGGGATTGTCCCGGGGCCGTGAGAGAGGGAACGCTATGTCAGCGGCCAAGGTGCTCGTCGCCGAAGATGAACAGGTTTGCTCGCTGGTCATACAGCGGCTCGTATCCAAGGCTGGTTACGGGGTGACCGTGGTGCGTGACGGGCTTGCTGCCATCGCCGAGCTGGAAACGAATCAATACGCCGCCGCGCTCGTGGACTGGATGCTACCCGGCCTCGACGGGATCGAGATCGTGCGGCGTGTGGCCGCGATGAAGTCGGAGAGAAAGACGAGGACCATCCTCACCTCCGTCATCGACATCCCAACGGCGCGCGAATACGCGCTCGCGGCGGGCGCGGTGGACTTCTTACCCAAGCCCGTTGCCCCCGCGAAGCTCCTGGAGGTCCTTCGCCTGCATTGCGGTAACGATGTCGAGGCTCCGGCGGTGGACCTGCGGGAGATGTCGCACCCACTCGCGCGATCGTCTGCGTGGCTGAAGCTGGGCAGCCGGTCCGCCTCTCCTCTGGGTGATCTGTTGGGCGTGCCGGTCCTGGGCGAATCGATGACCGCGACAGTGCAGGCGAACGGAGCAATATGCATTGCCGCCGGACTCGTTGATCCCAACCGTGGCTGCGAGGTGCTCTCGGTGGTGGTTGCATCTCCGGAATCGACGATGGAGATCGGAAAGCAAATGCTGGGTGGCGAGACGACCGAAGCCGAGGCAGCAGATGCCCTTGCAGAGGTGATCAACGTCGTCGGCGGCGTGGTCAAGGCGGCGTTCATTGCCGACGGATTCACGTTCACGATTGGCCTCCCTGGCCGACTCACGCCTGTCGAGTTCGAGCGAAAACAAGGCGCGGCGCTTGCCTCGCTCGCAGTGAACGTGCGGCTTGGCGCCCATCCCTTTGCACTCTCCTACCTGGTCACCGCAAGCGCTGCTGTGGAGATGCTCGCCGAGGAGCTTCACGAAGGTTACGTGCTGGCGCAGGACCTGAAACGCAACGGCGCCATGTTGCTGCCAGCATGCACGCGGCTCACCGAGGGCGCGGCTCGCCGTGTTCGCGAGACCTGTGCCGGTATGCGCGTGAAGGTCTGCCCGCCGATGCGAAAGTAACAGCGAGGTGCCCCGATGGACGTGATATCGCCCGAGTTTGGGAAAGTGCGTGTTCTCCTGGTGGAAGACAACCCCGTCGGCGCCAAGGTAGCAAGGAGACTTCTGGAGCTCCTTGGTTGCGAGGCGACCCACGCGTGGGATGGTCAGCAAGCCTACGACGCCGCAACGACGGGCCAGTTTGACCTGGTGCTTATGGACATGCAGATGCCCGTGATGGACGGTCTGCAGGCAACGATGAAGATTCGCGCGCATGAGGCCGCGGCGGGCAAGCAACATGTTGCGATCTTCGCACTCACCGCCAATGGTACGGACGACGACTCAGAGATGTGCGCGGGTGCTGGCATGGACGGGCACCTTGCCAAACCGATTGAAAAGGAGTCTCTGCGGCAGCTGGTGACGCGCGCTACCGGCTCCGCCGAAGCGCCAGCGTGCGCCGACAAGAAGCTGGCGGTGGACCTGGACAAGGCACTCGAGCGCTGCGGCGGTGATCGCGAACTGCTCGCCGAGGTGGCCGCCGCGTGCGAGGAGAGCTTCGCCGCAAACAGCGCGCTTCTTCACGCGGCTGCCCGGACCAAGGACGGGATGGCCGTATACCGAGCAGCACATTCGCTGAAAGGCGTCTTTGTGTACGTGTGCGCAGAGGGCGCCGCGAAGCTTGCGCAGTCACTCTGTGAGGCTGGCCAGCAAGGCGATATGGACCGCATCCCCACGCTCCTGGACGCGCTGGCGTGCGAGTACTTCGACGTCAGCCGCCTGCTCGTGGGAAACAAACCTGAGCTCTGACGGGTGGCGTTTGGCGTGTGGCGTGCCTCACGCGCCCCCCGTTCAAAAGTGGGCGCCGAACGTGAAGGTCTGTGGTGAGCCCATCGTGGCGGGCCCGGCAGTTGCGTATCCGCTGCATCGACCCCGTCGTGTCGTGAGCGCTCAGCAGTCGCAGACTGTCGAGGATGACGAAGACGGAAGAGGCGTGGACTGCGCGGATCGCGGCGTGGAAGACGAGCAGCAAGTCGCGACACTGCGGACCTGATGCGCGACATGTTTGGACTCCCCATCTCTGTCGGCGCCGTGGTTGGCTGCCAGCGCATCGGAGCCGCAGCGCTTGCGCCCGCACACGCACAGGCGCAGGCGGAGATCCCCAAGGCCGCCGTGAAGAATGT
>JANXLV010000129.1 GCA_025355005.1 Myxococcales bacterium
TGCGCGGTCAGGTGGAGAGCATGCGGTCGTCGTTCGAGGGGCTCGCATACGGGCTCGTCTTCGCGGTGCTCCTCGTCTACCTGCTCATGGTCGTCAACTTCCAGTCGTGGCTGGATCCTTTCATCATCCTCATGGCACTTCCCGGCGCGATCGCGGGCATCGCCTGGATGCTGTTTCTTTCGCGAACCACAGTCAGCGTGCCTGCGCTGATGGGCGCGATCATGAGCGTGGGCGTTGCCACCGCGAACAGCATCCTCATGGTGACCTTCGCGAACGACCAGCGCGCGCACGGTCGTGACTCCACCCAGGCCGCGCTCGCCGCGGGCATGGTCCGGCTTCGGCCCGTGGTCATGACGGCGCTGGCGATGATCATCGGCATGCTGCCGATGTCGATCGGTCTAGGTGAAGGTGGAGAGCAAAACGCACCGCTCGGGCGCGCGGTGATCGGTGGTCTCACGTTTGCCACCATCGCCACGCTCTTCTTCGTGCCCGTGATGTACAGCTTGCTGCGCAAGAATGCGCAGACGCACGACTTGACCCCGGAGCTTCAGTGAAGGACGGTGAAGAGGTGACGGAACCGCGGAAAGACAGCGGCGCGGATGCCGAGCTCGGCTTCGATCTGCCAAAGGTCGAGAAGGGCGGCATCTCCACGCGCGTCGTCGCGGTGCTCGCGCTGATCGTCGCCATCATCGCAGCTGCGTTCGTGATCGGATACCTGCCACGTCGCGCGGCGCAGCTCGCGGCGACCACGCAGGCCCAAGGCGACGAGTCCGATCGCGAAGTGCTCAGGGTGGAGGCGCAGAAGCCCACGGAGTCTGCCTCCGATCGCGCGGTCGCGCTTCCCGGCTCCACCGCCGCGCTCGAGGAGACGCTCATCTATCCGCGGACCAGCGGCTACGTGCGGCGGTGGCTCGTCGACATCGGTGACAAGGTGAAGGAGGGCGATCTGCTCGCCGAGATCGACACGCCCGAGCTCGACCGCGAGATCGAGGCAGCGCGCGCGGAGCTCCTGCAGGCGAACGCGCTTCTCGTGCAGGCCAAGGCAAACCAGAAGCTCGCGCACGTGACGGATGAGCGCACGAAGCGGCTCGCGCCCGCGGGCCTTGCGACGCAGCAGGAGTCGGACGAGAAGGCGGCTGCCGCGCAGGTCGCCGACGCGAACGTTGGCGTCGCGGAGGCTACGGCCACTGCACGTCAGGCAGCGCTGTCACAGCTCCTCGCGACGAAGGGCTTTGCGCGTGTGACCGCGCCGTTCGCCGGCACCATCACGGCGCGCACGGTGGAGCGCGGCTCGCTCGTGACCGGCGGCAACAGCACGTCGCTGTTCCGTCTGGTGGCCACGGACACGATGCGTATCTACGTGCAGGTGCCGCAGGACCTCGCCGTGGAGGTCCGGCCGGGGCTCGTGGCCAAGGTCACGCTGCGTGAGTTCCCGGGCCGCACGTTCGAGGGCAAGGTCGCGCACACGCAGAGCGCGCTCAACGCGCAGTCACGCACCATGACGGTGGAGGTCCGCGTGCCCAACGCTGATGGGTCGCTCCTCTCAGGGATGTACGCAAACGTGTCATTTGCGTTACACGGAGTTCACCGCGTGTTCGTGCTCCCCTCCAGCGCGGTGATCGCGGACGCGAAGGGCGTGCATGTGGCCGTGGTGGATGCGTCGTCGCGGATCACGTTCGTTCCCGTCGTGGTCGAGCACGACGACGGTCAGGTCGTCTGGCTCGCGACCGGTCTCACCGGGCAGGAGCTCGTGGTGAAGACCCCTGGCGCGCTGATCGCAGAGGGCCGGAGCGTGACGGTGGTAACGCCAGCCCCGCCGAGCGCGTCCAGCGCGTCCGGCGCGTCCAGCGCGCACTGAAACCTTTTTTGTACTGCGGGCGCGAAATTGCGTCACCATGAACCCATGGCGCAACCGACCACGAGCGCGGCAGAAGAACGCGTGCTCATCGTCGACGACGAGGAGGATCTGCGGAACCTGCTCGCCTTCAACCTTCGTGAGGCAGGCTTCACGGTCGACGTGTGCCGCACCGGCGAGGAGGGCCTCACGCTCCTCGAAGAGCGAAAGCCGCGCGTCGTCGTTCTGGATCTGATGCTCCCGGGGATCTCCGGCACGGAGGTGTGTCGCAAGGTCCGCGCGAACCCGAAGGTCGCAGACGTCGGCGTGCTCATGCTCACCGCTCGCGGGGACGAGTACGATCGCGTGCTCGGCTTCGAAGTGGGCGCGGACGACTACGTCGTGAAGCCGTACAGCGTGAAGGAGGTGCTGCTCCGCGTGCGCGCGCTCTCCACGCGTGCCCAGGAGCGGCGTGTCGCTCGCACTGCGCGGGACACCGGCGCGCGCCATCGCTGGGAAGGCCTCGAGCTCGACCCCACGCGGCACATCGTCATGATGGACGGGGCCGAGATCTCACTCCGCCCACTGGAATACAAGCTGCTCGCGATCTTCATGATCAACGCAGGCAAGGTCTACTCGCGGAGCGATCTCCTCACCGAGGTGTGGGGCATCTCGCAGGACACCAACACCCGCACCGTGGACACGCACGTGCGTCGCTTGCGCGAGCGCCTTGGCCGCTACAGCGACGTGATCGAAACCGTGCACGGCTTTGGCTACCGTCTTCGCGAACCGCCGAAGTAGATGCTCTCCTTCCGCGACAAGCTCCTCGCGAGCCATCTGCTCGTCGTGCTCGTCGTTGTCGCGAGCATCATCTTCGGCCTGTCGCGCGCGCTCTCGTCGGATCTCGAGAACGAGCTGGATGCGCGTCTGGAGAAGGAGGCGCGCGGCACCACGGCGTGGTTCGCGGAGGCGGGGATGCGCCACCCCGACAAGATCACCGCGCGCATCGCGGCCATCGTGCATGCCGAGGTGACCCTTGCGGACAAGGATGGTCACGTGCTTTCGGACACGGGCTCACCGCCAGCTCTGGGCACGGAGTCGGAGTTCGAAGACGCGCGCAAGAACGAGATCGGAAAGGCCACCCGCCGGGTGGCGTCCGGCGACGAGGTCCATTTCGTGGCCGTGCGCGCGAGTGACGGACACGTGCTTCGCCTCGCGTCGCCGCTCTCGGGCATCGCGGAGACGGTGAACAGGGTGCGCGATCGGCTCGTGGTCGCATCGATCGGCGGTGTGGTGCTCGCGCTGCTCCTGGGCATGCTGTTCGCGCGTCTGTCGGTGCGCCCGCTCATCGCCATGACGACCGCCGCAGAGAAGCTCGCGCGCGGGGACTACGACGTGGACGCGCCGCGCACCAACGACGAGTTCGGCACGCTCGGTCGCACGCTGCTTCACCTGGCCTCCGAGCTGAAGGCCCGCATCGGCGATCTCACGAGCGAGCGCGATCGCCTCAGCGCGATCCTTCGCGGCATGGTCGAGGGCGTCCTGGTGTTCGACGCCGACGGCAAGGTGATCCTCGAGAATCCAGCTGCCAAGCGCATGCTCAAGGGCGGCGTGCTGGGCAAGAGCCTCGATGACGCCATGCCGATCGCGATGGTGCGCGAGCACGTCACGCGCTGCATGAGCCACGACTTCTCGCAGGCGGAGCTCGAGGTGCAGAACGGCGGAACAACGCTCGTGGTCTACGTGAGCCCGCTGGGCGACGCTGACGACTCGCACGGCGTCGTGGTCGTCATGCGCGACCTCACGGAGGTGCGTCGCCTGCTCACGATCCGCCGGGATTTCGTGGCGAATGTGTCGCACGAGCTGCGCACGCCGATCGCAGCGGTGCAGGGCTACGCAGAGACGTTGCTCCAGAGCCAGCCCGGCGCGGAGACGCAGAGACAGTTTCTGGAGATCATCTTCCGCCAGTCGCAGCGGATGGGCGTGCTGGTGCAGCAGCTCCTTTCGCTCTCGGAGATCGAGTCGCGCCGGCCCGAGGACACCGAGCTCGCGGCGGTGGACGTCGGACACGTGGCGGCAGACGTCGTGTCTGCGGTGAAGGGTCGCGCCGGTGGCGTGAGCTCTGACATCGAGCTCCGCATACCCGAGGGAACCCTCGCGTTCGCAGACGCGGAGGGGCTGGAGCGCGTGCTCGTGAACCTCGTCGACAACGCGGTGAAGTACGGAAAGACGGACGGCAAGGTGATCGTGTCCGCGAAGCGGGCCGACGACCGCGTGCACGTCACGGTGTCCGATGACGGCACAGGCATCGAGGCCATCCACCTGCCGCGGCTCTTC